>JACQNT010000109.1 GCA_016202915.1 Acidobacteriota bacterium | reverse complement strand
TGCAGGATCCGAGCGGGGCGGCCCGCGGCCCCGGGCGCGCGGTCGGGACACGGGGCTGCCGGGGGGCGGAAGTGTCCCGAGACCCCCAGCGGGACGACCCGCACCCGCTCCGGGCGGCACCGCGTGAGGCGCAGCAGGTCGCGCCGGGCGCTCTCGGAGGGGGTGATGACGCGGGCGACGCGGGCGATGGCGCCCAGGCTCAGCCTGTGCCCGAGGATCGTGAACCACGGGTATGAGTTGATGGGCAGCTCGCGGGCCTCGAGCTTCAGGAGCATCGCGTCGTGGAAGGCCACGGCGGTGCGGCGCGGGTCGAGGCTGTAGGCCAGGTGGCCGTACCCGTGGTCGACGATGTGGTTCACCTCCGCGTCGCGCCCGCGGGCCATCCACTGGTAGGCGAGGTAGCGGTCCGCGTATCCCCCGAGGCGCGCCAGCGGCCGGGCGAGGCGGCCGGCGCGACGCAGCCGCCCTCGGGGCGCGCAGTGGCTGAGATCCGCCGGCGATCCGGGCAGCGCCCCGAGGGCCAGGGCGAGCTCGCGCGCGTACACCTCCGAGCTCGTGCGCCCCTCCTCCGGAAGAGTATGGAAGAGGCGGACCTTCACGGCGCCCCGCGCGCGCCCCGCCCCCGGTCGCGCGGCGCGCCGGTGCAGGACAGGAGGAGTCGCAGCGTGCGGTCCGCGACCGCCTCCCGCGAATACTCGTGGGAGCCGGCGGCGGCGGCCGATCCCATGCGCTCCCGCAGGGCCGGATCGGACGCCAGGAGCCGCACCCTGGCCGCAATGCCCGCCGGATCCGGATCGATGAAGAAGCCGTTGACGCCGTCGCGGACCAGGTCCTCGGCGCCGTTGATGCGCGTGACGAGCAGCGGCAGGCCGGCGCCCGCCGCTTCGAGGGCGACGAGGGAGAAGGCCTCGTAGGCCGACGGGTACACGAAGATGTCGGCGGCGGCGTAGTAGCGATCGACTTCGGCGGTGAATCCGGCGAAGATCACCCGGTCCGCGATCCCGAGGCGCGCCGCCTCGGCCCGGTAGTACGGCAGGTCCTCGCGCCCGACAGCAAGCAGGCGGACGTCCCTCTCCGGGATCCGCTCCAGCGCCTCGAGGAGCACCGGGAACCCCTTCCGCTTCCAGTCCCCGGCCGCGATGAAGAGCAGCACGACCGCCTCCGCCGGAATGGCGTGGAGGGCCCGGACCTCCCGGCGGTGCCGGGCGCGCTCGGGCCCCTCGAGGCGGACGCGATCGTCCACCGCGTTGGGGATCACGGTGATCCTTTCGGGCGCGACCCCGTAGTGGCGCTGGAGTTCGTCCCGGGTCCCCCTGGAGACGGCGATCGTGGCGCGGACCCCGGGACGTCGGTAGATGGCGCGCTCGATCCTGCTGGCCACGGACAGGAAGGCGCGGTAGTGGAGGTTGCGCAACCGCTGGCGGGCCGTCGCCGCCGGGAGCGCGACGTCCCGCCGCCTCAGCATGTCGGACCAGGCGGCGCAGCAGAAGTGAGCGTAGACGATGTCGCTCCAGAAGCAGTCCCCGCCGGTGGCGAGGACGAGGTCGTAGGGCCACCTCCCCGTCAGGCGGCGCAGCCCCAAAACGACAGTGTTCGCGCCCAGGAACGTGAGGTAGCGCAGCAACCTGGGGTGCCGGATCATCGGCAGGCGGCAGACGCGCGCCCGCGACACGTCGGTCTCGGCGACCATCCCGGTGTACACGGTCAACTCGCACTGCCGGGAGAGGTCCTCGACCATCCAGGCGAGGCATTTCTCCGTGCCTCCGCCGCGGTGCAGCGCCGGCGTGACGACCGCGACGCGCGGGAGGGCGCTCACGTCCGCCGGGCGACCACGCGGAGCTGCTCGCCCATCCCCAGCCGGAGGCAGAGGCGATCGATCGGCCTGTTGAGCAGGCGAAGCGCACCCGCGGCGGCGGACCAGCGGTGATCGGCCCCACGGGAGTCCGCGTCGGTGCTCTCGCCGGCGCGCCTGTAAGAACCGGCCCCCTCCGCCACCCGGCGGGCCGGGCCCACGCGTAGCAGGAGCCTGTCGATCGGCCCGGCCGGGCTCCCTAGGCGCCAGCGCACGACGCAGTCCCGGGCGACCCCCCGCACCCAGGGCAGCCCCAGGCCGCGCCTCGCCGCCTCCGGGCCGAGGAGGGAGACGATCTCCGTCCCGGCGCGCACGGTCTCGAAGCCGGAGGTCTCGAGCGCCCGCCGGAGGCTCGGCTCGTCGAAATACAGGAGGTGGAAGCGCGGCTGGAACGCCGCCCAGCGCCCGCGGAGCAAGACGCGGTAGATGCTCCTCCAGTTGGGCGTCTCGACGACCACGAGGCCACCGGGCCGGAGGGCGCGGTGGATCGCGCGCAGGGCGGCCAGCGGGTCCTCCAGGTGTTCCACCACGTCGAGCAATGTCACGGCGTCAAACGACGCCGCCGGCAGCGGGGAGTTGGCCAGGGTACCGACCATGATCTGGAGGCCGCGCCGGCGGGCGACGGCGGCGGCGTAGGGGGAAACCTCCACGCCGACGGCCTCCCACCCGCGTTCCCGGGCCGCCAGCAAGAGGTCTCCCGTGGCGCAACCTACGTCGAGGAGGCGTCCCGGTGGGACCCCTTCCAGTTCGTCAAGAACGCGGGCGGGATGCGGGCGGCCATCGACGCACAGGTCGGCCAGGTGCGACCGCGCGAAGCCGTAGGCCTCGCCCTCGTAGTCGGAAACCGGCCCGGCTCGCTCGCGCGGGCTGACGTACACCAAACCGCAGATGAGGCAGCGCACGGCCGACCAGCAGATGCGCGAGCGCGATCGCAGGCTGAGCTCCTCCATGTGCAGGGCGGGTCGCGGCGCATCGCCCCCGCACAGAGGGCAGCGCACCGCTTCCAGGGCGAGGGGCGTCCGGACGGGCGGAACGTCGCGCTGGTCGGTCTCGCGGGCCCGCTCGCTCTCCCGCGGGCCTGGCAGGATCATGGAGCGCTCCTCACCGGAAAGCTCGCCGGGGCCGCGTCCGCACCGTTCGCCGGCCGGGGGGCGGCGCGCGCCGCTCCCGCGAGGGCGCCGGAGAAAAGCCAGAAAAGGACGTTGGTCGGCGGGTAGTTCAACGGGCCGCTGATCGCGGCCGTGAAGAGCATGTACAGGAACAGGGACATCGGGACCCAGCGATCTCCCGCCGAAAAGGTCTGGACGCCCCGCCAGACGCCGCGCAGCACCGCGGCGTAAAGCCAGAGGTAGACGAGGAACCCCCAGATGCCGAACATGTGGAAAGGTATGAACCAGCCCATCTCGAAGTACTCGGAGACTTCGCCGCCCGTGGCGTGACGCGCCGCCCCGAGCGCCGTGCCCGTGCCGTGGCCGATCAGGGCCTCCGGTGTGAACAGGCCGCGCAGGAAACTCACAATCATCGGATGGACGCGGTCGGCGTAGACGCCGCTCCCCGGGGTCAGCGCGGGGAGGCGGTTCTCCAGCACGGGACCGCCGAGCGTCACTGCGAGGAGCACGCCAACGGCGAGCATAGGCAGGGCCCGGGCGGCGCCGCGCGACCTCCAGTTGAGCAGGTAGGTGCCCGCGGCGGCCAGCGGCAGAAGGACCCAGGTCGTCCGCGAGGAATGGAGGACGACGGCGATGACGGCGCTCCAGCACGCCGCCGCCGTCAGGATCCGCCCGCCCCCCCAGCGCGGCGTGTGCAGCGCTCCGAGAGCGACCGTGGGGATGAAGAACAGGTAGGCGCCGAAGTGCCCCACGAAAGCGAAGGTCGAGACGGGCTTGTAGATGAACTCCCGCGTCGCCTCCGGCCCCACGAACCAGACCGTCCGCGCGAAGCCTTCGCCCAGCGATGCCACGGCCTCTGGGCCGGCCTGATACTGCCAGATGCCGATCACTGTGATGGGAATGGACGTGACCAGCACGAAACGGACCAGCCGGGGAAGCGCGCCGGGGTCCCGCGCCATGGAGAAGCCGAGGACATAGAGCGGGATGTAGAACAGCAGCACGCGGGCGCCGATGAGCGCCACGAGGGGCGGGACGCCGTGCGGATTCAACGCCCCGGCCGCGACCAGAGCGGCGAGGACGAGGAACGGCCGGATCACGTCGGCCCGGACGGTCCATTCCTCGTGTCCCAGGATGACCGATCCCAAAAAGCCGGTGTAGGCTCCGGCGATGAGGGCGTCCTTGAACAGGAGGGGATAGAGCGCCGGATACAGGAAGTTGCTCACCGCTCCCTCGATCGTCACGTAGGCAAGCACGATGTAGACACCGCTGCGCCAGCGGAAGGTCATCGCGAACGCCACCCCCGCCGCCACCAGCCCCGTGACCCGCTCGATGCCCAGCCCGCGGCTGCCGTAGGCCGCCCAGAGGACCAGGACGATGGAGGTCAGGGTGATCAGCCCGACGGCCAGCTTCTGCCTGTCGATCGGCACCAGGGCCCTGATCACGCTAGGCGACGCCATGGCCCTCCGATCCGGCGGCCCGAAGGTAGGTACGGATGCCGGCCAGCTTGCCGGCGATCTGGGCCGCGAGGTCGGGCACCGACCACCCTTCGCGCAGCAGCAGGAGGGGGGCGCGGGTGACGCCGATCGTGTTCCTGTCGCCGATGCAAAAGGTGTAGGCGATGAAAGCCAGCTTCCGGGTCCAGGACAGGTGCTTGAGGAGCACGTAGGTCTGGTTGTGGTTGACGATGCGGGCGATCTCGGGCGAGTTGGCGGCGTAGTTCGTGGAAGGGTAGTGGTCCACGAGGACCTCGGGGTCGTACACGATTCGCCATCCGCGGCGCCGCGCCTGGAGGCCGAGATCGATCTCGAAGCCGTACGGTATGGGTCCCGAGAGGCGCGCGTCCAGGGGGCTGAGAGCCCCCCGGCGGTAGCTCATGTTGCAGCCTTTCAGGTAGTCGACGTCCCGGCTCCCGGTGGCGCGCTCGTGGTGGTTGCCGATGAGGCGGCCGACCCAGTGGACGCGGCCGACCTCGCGCACCTCGCGTTCGAGCACGCGACCGTCGAGCCAGATGACATCGCGGCCGCCGACCCCGCCCACGGTGTCGTCGAGGTAGTGGCGTTCGAGGCGCTCGAGCCAGTCGCGGCGGGCGACGGCGTCATCGTCCATGAAGCAGAGGACCTCTCCCCGGGCCGACGCGATCGCGGCGTTCTCCTTGGCCGTGACGTTGTTCTCACGTGTGAACACCGGCCGCAACTCGACGGGCGTCCCCGGCGCGCCATGGCTCTTCCGGAGGTCCCCCAGGAGATCGAGCGTCGGCCCATCACCCTCCCAGGCGGCCACGATCACTTCGTCGGGTGGCCTGCTCTGCCGGTCGAGCGACTCCACCGCCCTCCGGAGGCCCTCGGGGCGCCGGTAGGTGGAGATGATCACCGAGAGACGGCGCGGACGCTCCGGCACGGCTGGTCTGCGATGAGAAAATCTCACGTGGCTTCGGGGACGGGCGCCCCGCAGTTCGCGACAAGGACTAACTCATCGGTCATCTTTTGTCAAGAACGGTCGGGCGCTCGAAGGGTCGGGCGCCGGCCTCTGGACTCGACCGGCGCGACGCGATACAATGCGCGGCCGTCGCCGGGTGACGCAGGTCACCTGTCCGAGTCGGGGGCCCACGGGGTCCCCGATCAATCTCAAGGTGAAGCGGGGAGGGCGGGCCCGACCGCGTCGCGCCCCCGATCCGGCACCATGGCCCACAGGATCACACCCTTCTCGATCGTGGTCGCCGCCCGCGAGCAGGTCTCCTGCGATCTCGCGGGGGAGACGGCGATCCTCAAGCTCACGTCCGGCGTCTATTATGGCCTGGATCAGGTCGGTGCCCGGATCTGGGGGTTGCTGCGCGAGCCGCTGCCTGTCGCAAAGATCCGGGACGCCCTCGTCAGCGAGTACGACGTGGCGCCCGAGCGCTGCGAGCGCGATCTCCTGGCCCTCCTGGAGCATCTGGCCGCGGAGGGGCTCATCGAGTTCAGGGGTGATGCGCCTGCGTAAGTTTTTCCGCCTGCCGTTTGCCGAGCGGCGCCTGTTCGTCGCCGCGGCGCTGGCCCTTCCTCTGATGCGGCCGGGGCTCCACCTGCTGCCGTTCCGGGCCTTCCGGAGGCTCCTCCTGGCCGCGGCCCGGCGACCCCTGCGCGCGCACGGCGCGGGCGATCATCCCGCCCCGGAGCGAGTGCTCTGGGCCGTGGAGGCCGCCGGGAGGCTGGTGCCGTGGGCCTCGACCTGTCTCACCCGCGCTTTGACCGCGGAGCTCCTGCTGCGGCGCCGGGGCTACCCGGGGCGGATGCGCCTCGGCGTGGCGCGGAGCGCCGCGGGGGCGTTCCTGGCGCACGCCTGGGTCGAGGGTCCCGGGGGGATCTCGATCGACGCCCCCGCCCCCGCGATCTTCGTGCCGCTGCCCGCGCTCGACGGGGACGGGACGTGAGCGGGATCGCCGGCCTGATCCATCTCGACGGCCGCCCGGCGGACGGCGCCATCCCGCGCTCCATGGCGCAGAGCCTGGCGCACCGCGGGCCGGAGGCGTCGGAGATCCGCGTCGACGGGCCCGTCGGGTTCGCGCACTGCCTGCTACGGACCACGCCCGAGTCGCTGCACGAGTCGCTCCCCCTGGCCGACCCGGGCGGCGATCTCCTCCTCACCGCCGACGCCCGGATTGACAACCGGGCCGGGCTCCTCAGGGACCTGGGGCTGGACGGCCGGCCCGGGGCGGTCATCCCCGACAGCGCGCTCATCCTGAAGGCCTACGAGACCTGGGGCGAGGAATGTCCGGCCAGACTCCTCGGCGATTTCGCGTTCGCGATCTGGGACCGGCGGAAGCAGCAAATGTTCGCCGCCCGGGACCATCTCGGCGTCAGGCCGTTCTTCTATCACCATCGCCCCGGGCGGCTCTTCGCGTTCGGATCGGAGATCAAGGCGCTCCTGCGCGTGCCGGAGGTGCCGCGGCGGCTCAACGAAGTGCGCGTCGCGGACTACCTGGTGCCGATGCTGGAGGACAAGGTCATCACCTTCTACCGTGACATCGTGCGCCTGCCCCCCGCCCACACCCTGACGGTGGGGCGCGATGGGATGGCGGTGCGGTCCTACTGGTCTCTCGATCCGGCGCGGGAGCTGCGGCTGGGGTCCGACGAGGAATACGCCGCGGCCTTCCGGGATCTGTTCTCGGAGGCGGTGCGCTGCCGCCTGCGGAGCGCCGGTCCGATCGGCTCTCTCCTGAGCGGCGGGATCGACTCGTCCTCCATCGTGTGCGTGGCGCGGAGCCTGCTCGAAGGGACGGGAGGCGCGCCGCTGCACACCTTCTCCGCCCTGTTCGACGAGGTGCCCGAGTGCGACGAGCGCCCCTTCATCAACGCCGTCCTGGAGGGCGGCGGGGTCGAGCCGCACTTCGTCAGGGCGGACCTCGTGAGCCCGTTCGTCGACCTGGACCGGGTGTTCGACCACGAGGACGAGCCGTTCTACGCGATGAACCTGTTCATGCACTGGGCGCTGTACCGGGCGGCCCGGGACTCCGGCGTGCGCATGCTCC
>JACQNT010000107.1 GCA_016202915.1 Acidobacteriota bacterium | reverse complement strand
GCATAGAATCCGGCCCTGCCATGCGCAATACGGTATTCTGGGACATCGACACCCAGCATGATTTCCTCATGCCGGAAGGGAAGCTGCATATCGAGGGAGCGGAAGGGATCCTCCCCAATCTGCGCGCCCTGACCGGCTTCGCGCGTGACAGGGGGATCCCTCTCCTGGGATCGGTCGATTACCACGCGCCGGACGACCCCGAGATCTCCGACCGGCCGGACTTCCGTGAGACCTACCCGCCTCACTGTCTGGCGGGGACCTCGGGCCAGGAGAAGGTGTCGGAGACGCGCCCCAAGTCTCCCCTGTGGATCGACAGCCGGCCCGATGACAAGGAGACCCTCAAGAACAAGGTGCGCGAGTGGATCGATCGGGGCGGCGAGGTGATCTTCCGCAAGCAGAGGTTCGACGTTTTCAGCAACCCGAACGTCGACACCGTCCTCGACGTCGTCCGGCCCGATCGCGTCGTGGTGTACGGCGTGGCGCTCGATGTGTGCGACCGCTACGCCGTCGAGGGGCTGCTGGAACGCAGGCGCTTCCGGGTCGCCCTGGTGCGCGACGCGACGCGGGCCATCCGCCCCGATGAGGGAGAGAAGCTTCTCGAGTCCTGGGCCGGCCGAGGCGTTTCCATCCTGACGACCGAGCAGGTGATCGAGGGAATCCTCGGAGTCTAGGGGTGTTCTCGGGGTCCAGGATGGAAGGACCGTCTAAAAAACGCGGCAAGCTGCGGCAGATGCGGGTGGTGCCGATCCGCCCGCGCGGGACGCCGCGGGACCTCCCGCCCCCCCTTCCCGAACGACTCCCCGGGGTGGAGCCGTCCGCTTTTCCCGAGGAGCCCGTTCCTTTCGCGTCCCTCGGCCTCCCTTCCGCCATCCTCGACGCCCTGCACGCGATGGGGTACAGCATGGCGACCGAGGTGCAGGCGCGCGCCCTGCCCCTGGCGCGTTCCGGGCGCGATCTCATCGTGCAGTCGCGCACCGGGACCGGCAAGACGACCGCCTTCGGCATCCCGGTCATCGAGCGCACCCGGGGCGATGTCGGTGAAGTGCAGGCCCTGGTCCTCTGCCCCACGCGCGAACTGAGTCTTCAAGTTACCGGCGAGCTGGGCCGGCTGAGCCGGCCCTCCGGCGTCCGCGTCCTCACCATCTACGGCGGCGACTCGATGTCCCGCCAGTTGGAGGGCCTGCGCCAGGGGGCGCAGGTGGTGGTCGGCACCCCCGGCCGCGTCCTCGATCACCTGCGCCAGGGCACGCTGCGGCTGGCCCGTGTCCGGACGCTGGTTCTGGACGAGGTCGACCAGATGCTCGACATGGGGTTCGAGAAGGAGATGAAGCAGATCCTCGAGCGCGTGCCGGCCGACCGCCAGACCCTGATGTTCTCCGCCACCATCCCGTCGTCGATCGAGGCGATCGCCAGCAGGTACCAGAGGGATCCGGCGCGGCTGATGCTCTCCCAGGACTACCTCTACGTCGCCGACGTGCAGCACCTGTTCTACATCCTCTCGCGCATGGACAAGGCGGCGGCGCTCTACAAGCTGATCGAGTATGAGGCGCCGTCATCCTCCATGATCTTCTGCAACACGCGCGCCGAGACCCGCACGGTGTACAACTACCTGGCGATGCGCGGGCTGCCGGTGGCGATGATCTCCTCGGATCTGCCGCAGAAGAAGCGCGAGCAGGTGATGCAGCGGTTCCGCAAGAAGGAATTGCGACATCTGGTCGCCACCGACGTCGCCGCCCGGGGGATCGACATCGAGGACATGTCGCACGTCTTCATCTATTCCGCCCCCGTGTCCTCCGACCAGTACATCCATCGCGCCGGCCGCACCGGGCGCCTCGGCCGGTCGGGCAAAGCGATCTCGCTGGTGTCGGGGTTCGACCTGATGAACTTCAACCGCCTGGTGCGGGCCAATAATCTCAAGGCTTACGAGTGCGACATCCCTTCCGACGAAGAGGTGGCGCGCAGGGAGGTGAGGCGAATCGTGGACACGCTCAAGGAGCAGGCGGCGCGGCTCACTCCCGAGGAGCGCGCCGAGTACGAGGCGATGGCCCGGGGCATCCTGGACGAGGAGGAGCGACTGTCGATCGTCGCCTATCTCCTGAAGACCCACTTCGAGGAGGAGGCGGCCAAGGGCGTCCTCGACGAGCCGGCCGCGCCGGCGCCCGATCCGGAGGCTGCCCCGCGGCCCGCGCACGGCCACGAACGCTACGCGCCGGCGCCTGGCCCCGGAGCCGCCCCCGGCGAAGGCTCCGGCTCCCG
>JACQNT010000115.1 GCA_016202915.1 Acidobacteriota bacterium | reverse complement strand
GGACCTCGCGCCCGCCCGCCGCGGGAGGCTGCCTCTCGCGGATGATCTCCCGCAGGGCCCGGTTCAGGTCGGCGGTGCTGAAGCGGCGCAACCCCTCCTCGCGCAGCGCCGCGACGGCGCCCAGCAGGTCCGCGACGCCCCATCCGGTGAGCGCCGACACCGGGACCAGCGGGACGTAGGACGCGAACGACAGCGCCGCGCGGATCTCCCTGAGGCGTCCCCGCAGGGACCCGCCGGGAGCCGATGTCAGGAGGTCGATCTTGTTCGCCGCCACCACCGCCGGCACCCGGCTCTGACGCACGAGGCCCAGGATGGCGCGATCCTGGTGATCCACACCGGCGCTGGCATCGATCAGAACGACGGCGCTCTCGGCCTCCCGGAGCGCCTGCTGGGCCTTGAGGACGCTGACCCGCTCCACGTCCTCGCCGCGTGCGGCCCTGCGCCTGATCCCCGCCGTGTCGATGACCCGGTAGTTCACGCCCGCGTGGACGAAGGTGGCGTCCACGGGATCCCGGGTGGTGCCCGGGATCGGGGTGACGAGGGCGCGCTCCTGCCGGACGAAGCGGTTGAAGAGCGAGGATTTCCCCACGTTCGGCCGGCCGACGATCGCCAGCGGCACCGCGCGCGCGTCCTCATCGGGCGCGGCGACAGGGAGGGCACCGCGGATCCGGTCCGCAAGTTGGTCGAGGCCACGTCCTTGCTCGGCCGACAGGGGCACGACCTCTCCGAGACCGAGCCGATAGAGCTCGAACTCGTGCCCCTCCAGGGACGCGGCATCAATCTTGTTGGCCACGGCGACGATCGGCTTCCGGGAGGCGCGCAGGAGCGAGGCCACCTCCAGGTCGATCGCCGTGAGGCCCGCGCGAGCGTCCACCACGAAGAGAATCAGGTCGGCCTCCTCGACCGCCTTGAGCGCTTCTCTCCTGACGCTGCGGGCCAGGCCATCGGCCATGGACGGCCCCACCCCGCCGGTGTCGACCAGCGTGATCGCCACCCCGAACAGATCGCAGCGGGCGGCGATCCTGTCGCGCGTCACCCCCGGGCGGTCCGTGACGATCGCCCGCCGCCGGCCCAGCATGCGGTTGAAAAGAGTGGACTTCCCGACGTTGGGAGCGCCCACGATGGCGACCGTGGGAAGCGGCATGCGCGAAACCCCTGTCCGGACAGGCTCCTGGTCCCGATCGGGCGGACTATAGCATATGGGCCATGCCGGACGCCTTGACAGGTGGAGCGTACCTACCTATAATTTCAGCAACTTACGGGGTATCCCGAGGACAAGCGGAGGCCGTCGCGATGATCAAGACCGACATCATCAACAATGTTGCGAGGACCGCCGACATCACGCGTGTCAAGGCGGTCGTCGCCGTCGAAGCGATCCTCGACGCCATGAAGGAATCGATGCGGAAGGGAGAGCGGATTGAACTGCGCGGCTTCGGCGTCTTCCAGGTGAAGCCCCGCAAGAAGGGCATCGGTCGCAACCCCAGGACCGGCACCGAGGTGCGGATCCCCCCGGGGAAGACCATCCGCTTCAAGCCCGGCAAGAACCTCCGTAACTTGAGGTAAGCGGCCGCCCCGCATACCGGCGCGTCCCGCACCCGTCATCAAGATGGAAGAAAACACGCGGGAACCGAACCGATGGTCGCAGGCACCCGAGGTGCGCCCGGTTCCGGGCGGCCGGTCCCGGCCTCTCCCCCCGGCGGTCAATCTCGTCTGTCTCCTGCTGACCCTCGTCACGACGCTCATCGCCGGGACCCTGATGACCCTGGAGGATTTCGATTGGCGCACCGCCCGTGACATCGCCCTCGACCCGTCCTACTGGGTCCTCGGGATCCCCTACTCCCTCTGTCTCATCCTCATCCTCGGGACGCACGAGATGGGGCATTACGCCGCCTGCCGGGTCTACCGCATCGACGCCTCGCTCCCCTTCCTCCTTCCGGGCCCGCCGTTCCTGGGCACCTTCGGAGCGGTGATCAGGATCCGCGCGCCCTTGACCGACAGGCGGGCGCTGTTCGACGTCGGCGTCGCCGGGCCGATCGCCGGCTTCGTCGCCGCCCTGCCGGTCCTCTTTTACGGCCTCTCCCGCTCGAGCGTGGTGCAGCAGCCACCGCGCCCCGGGGACATAGGACTCCCCTCCTGTCTCCTCCTGGAGGTTCTCTATCCGCTGTTCTTCCCGGAGATGGGGCCGGGGGACACCGTCAGGCTGCACCCCACCTTCGTGGCCGCCTGGGTCGGGCTGCTCGCCACGGGGTTGAACCTCCTGCCGCTGGGCCAGCTTGACGGGGGCCACATGCTCTACGCGATTTCCAGGCGCGCCCACAGGACGGTCTCGCGCTACGGTGCGCTTCTGCTC
>JACQNT010000103.1 GCA_016202915.1 Acidobacteriota bacterium | reverse complement strand
GGACGGTGACGGTCGAGAGCCGCATCGGGCCCCAGGGGGAAGCGGTCGTCGCCATCCAGGACGACGGCCCGGGGATCAAGCCGGAGGACAGGGAGAAGATCTTCGAGGTGTTCTACTCCGGGCGGGGTGGCGGGACCGGGCTCGGATTGCCGATCGCCGCCCGGATCATGGAGGCCCACGACGGCTCGATCGCCGTGGACAGCACGCCGGGGAAGGGGGCCCGCTTCGTCCTGACCCTGCCGCGGCGCCACGCGGGCGCCGGCGCTCCGGCCGGGACCGGGGCCCTGGCGGCGCCGGAGAGGCCGTGAGGCCGGAGGCGGCCGCGTCGCGCGCCGAGGCGCTGCGCCGGGAGATCTGGGAGCACCGCAAGCGCTACTACGTGGACGCCGCCCCGATCATCTCCGACGCCGAGTACGATCTCCTCGAGAAAAAGCTCCGGGACATCGAGAGGGTGCACCCCGAGGTGGTCACGCCCGACTCGCCGACGCAGCGCGTCGGGGCCGAGGCGAAGGGGGAGCTGCCGACGGCCGCCCACGCCGTCCCCGTGCTCAGCCTGGACAACGCCGGCTCGCTCGAGGAGGTGCGCGACTGGCACGGGCGTCTCCTGCGCGCCCTGGGCCGGGACGAGGTCCCCCTGGTCGCCGAGCTGAAGATCGACGGCGTGTCGGTGTCCCTGATCTACGAGAAGGGGTCCCTGGCCCGCGCCGTGACCCGGGGCGACGGCTTCACGGGGGAGGTCGTGACCTCCAACATCCGGACCATCGAATCGGTCCCCCTGCGGCTGCTCGAGCCCGTCCCTTTCCTGGAGGCGCGCGGCGAGGTGTACTACCCCGTCGAGGAGTTCGCGGCGATGAACCGCCAGAGGGAGGAGGCGGGCGAGCCGCCCTTCGCGAACCCGCGCAACGCCGCCGCCGGCAGCATCCGGATGCTCGACCCCCGCCTGGCGGCCGGGCGCCCCCTGGACCTGCTCTTCTGGGGGCTGGTGCGGATCGAGGGCCGGCCGCTTCCGGACACGCACTCCGCAGGGCTGGCTCTGCTGCGCGACCTGGGGTTCCGCGCCAACCCCACGCGCCGCTGCGGGAGCCTGGAGGAGGTCGAGGCGTTCTTCCAGGAGTGGCTGCAGAAGCGCGACGGCCTGAAGTACGAGGTGGACGGCTGCGTCGTCAAGGTCGATCCGATCGGACTTCAGGAATTGGCCGGGTGCACCGCCCGCGCCCCGCGCTGGGCCTGCGCCTACAAGTTCCCGCCCCGGCAGGCGACGACCAGGGTCGTGGACATCGTCATCAACGTCACGCGGTCCGGGGCGCTCACGCCGACGGCGGTCCTGGAGCCGGTGGCCATCGGCGGCGCGATCATCTCGCGCAGCACCCTGCACAACGAGGACGAGGTGCGGCGGAAGGACATCCGGGTCGGCGACCGGGTCCTGATCGAGAGAGGCGGCGACGTCATCCCGAAGGTCGTGAAGGTCATCCTGGAGGCGCGCCCCGAGGGCTCCGGGCCGTTCGAGATGCCGCGCGCCTGCCCGGTGTGCGGGGCCGCCGCGCCGCGCCCGGAAGGGGAAGTGTACGCTCGCTGCGTGAACACCTCCTGCCCTGCCCGGCTGAGGGAGTCGATCCTGCACTTCGCCCGGCGCGAGGCGATGGACATCGAGGGGCTGGGGGAAGCCCTGGTGAATCAACTGGTCGAGAAGGGCATGATCCGGGAGATCCCCGATATCTACCGGCTGGAAGAGGGGCGTCTCGCGGATCTGGAGAGGATGGGCCCGAGATCGGCCAGGAACCTCGTCGAGCGGATCGAGAAGAGCAAGACGGCGCCGTTCGACCGCCTGATCCACGCCCTCGGGATCCGCTTCGTGGGGGAGCGGACGGCGCAGCTCCTGGCGGAGGCCTACCCCGACATGGACGGCCTGATGGCGGCCTCCTCCGAGGACCTGATGGGAGTGCACGAGGTGGGGCCCAGGGTGGCGGAGGCGATCCGCCAGTTCCTCGACCAGCCGCAGAACCGCCGCATGATCGAGGGGCTGCGCGCGGCGGGGGTCGCGATGCGCGCGGCGCGGCGGGGGACGCGGGAGAGGCAGGGGCCGTTCCGGGGCCTGACCTGCGTGGTCACCGGCACCATCCCGGGGCGCTCGCGCGACGACGTGAAGAGGATCCTGCAGCGCCAGGGGGCGCGGGTCAGCGAGGCGATCTCCCGGAAGACCGACGTCCTGATCTACGGCGCGGAGGCGGGATCGAAGCTCCATAAGGCCCGGGCGCTGGGCGTGCGCCTCGTGGACGCGGAGGAGTTCCTGCGCCTGATCGGCGCCGGCGGCTGAGGGGGGAGGAATGGCCGAGGGGAAAGGTCAGATCGTCGTGATCGACGACGACGAGGGGAACCGCCGGGGGATCGAGATGGCCCTCCGGAAGGACGGCTACGCGGTCGCCGCGTTCGCCTCCGGCGAGGAGGGGGTCCGTCACCTCAAGGATCGGGGGGCCGACCTGCTGGTCACCGATCTGAGAATGCCGGGGATGGACGGCCTTCAAGTGTTGAAGGCGGCCAAGGCGGCTGACCCCGCGATGGCGGTCCTGGTGATCACCGGCTACGGCTCGGTGGAGTCGGCGGTGGACGCGATGAAGCAGGGCGCCGACGACTACCTCCAGAAGCCGGTGAACCTGGTCGAGCTCCGCAAGCGCGTGGCGGCGGCGGTCGAGAAGCGGCGTCTGGCGCAGGAGGTGGCCCGCCTGCGCGAGAGGCTGGAGGAGAAGTTCAGCTTCGGCACGATCGTCGGAGCGTCACGCGCCATGCAGCAGGTGCTGCACCAGCTGGCGCTGGTGGCCCCGACCAGAAGCAGCGTCCTGATCATGGGCGAGAGCGGCACCGGGAAGGAGCTGATCGCCAACGCCCTGCACCAGAACTCCCCCCGCAAGGAGTTCCGCTTCCTGCCGATCAACTGCGCCGCGATCCCGGCGGACATCCTGGAGAGCGAGCTGTTCGGGCACGAGCGCGGCGCGTTCACGGGGGCGGTGCAGAGGAAGGCGGGCAAGTTCGAGCTGGCCGATCGGGGCACCCTGTTCCTGGACGAGATCGGCGAGCTGCCGATGTCGCTGCAGGCCAAGCTGCTGCGCGTGCTGGAGGACCGATCCTTCATGCGCGTCGGCGGGACCGAGACGATCCAGGTCGACGTGCGGATCATCGCCGCCACCAACTCCGACCTCGAGGCGAGGGTGGCGGCGGGGTCCTTCCGCAGCGACCTCTATTACAGGATCAAGGTCGTGACCATCGCCATCCCGCCGCTGCGCGATCGCCCGGAGGACCTCCCGCTCCTCGCCCACCGTTTCTTCGAGAGCTTCAGGGCCGAGAACAACCGGCCCGACCTGACCCTTTCACCGGAGGCGATGGACGCCCTCGCCCGGGCGCGCTGGGAGGGGAACGTCCGCGAGCTGCGCAACCTGATGGAGAGCCTGGTCGTCCTCGCCGACTCCGGGACGACCGTCATCGGCCTCGATCAACTGCCGGAGACCTATCGCGCGATCGCGCCGCCGGCCGCCGCCTCCCCGGCATCCGCCCCCGGCCAGATCCGCCGCATGGACGAGATCGAGAAGGAGGCTATCTTGAAGACCCTGCAGGAGACCGGAGGCAACCGCACGCGCGCCGCCGAGATCCTCGGTATCGGCCTGCGGACGCTCCAGCGCAAGCTGCGCGAGTACGGGCAGGTCCAGGGCGACGACTGATCCCGTCAAAATGGCGCGCCGTTTTCGCCCTGCCGGCGATCCGCCGAAGCCCGGCCGTCGGCTGAGAACGGCCGGGACGGCGCTCGATCACGTCCCCCGTCCCTGGGTCCTCACGGGGGCCCGGGGGCCGGAGGGGAAGACCTTTCAAGGCAAAGAGTTGCGTGGGATTCAAGGAGAGGTCGGGCGGAACGGCGGAACGCGGCGATACCATCCGCCGACAGCGCGGGGCGCGCCGGTCATGGCACACCTCTTGCTGCATATAGCGATGTATGGACAGCGCGAGGGAGGCCCGCAGGACGATCCTGGTGATTGATGACGACCCCGCCGTCCTCGAATCCTACGGCCGCCTGCTGCGCCGGCTCGGCCACTCGGTCCTGCTGGCGGATGACGGCGACCGCGTCCGGAGCGACCCCGAGAGCCTGCGGGGGGTCGACCTCCTGATCCTCGACTACAGGATGCCGGGCACCAACGGGCTGGATCTCCTGGCGGCGCTGCGACAGCGGTCGCAGGAAAGATCCGTTCGCCCGGCCGCCCTGCTCATCAGCGCGCTCCTGAGCGACGATTTGAGGGCCAGGGCGTCCCGCCTGGGGGTGGTGGAGATCATCGAGAAGCCCGTGGATGCCGCGCGTCTGATCGCGAGCGTGCGCGCCGCCCTGGCCGGTCCCGCGGAGGATCCGCGGGCGGCCTCGGGAGCCGTCTGAGGTATCCCCGGTTTGAGGCGCCGACCCTGCGCCCGCCGGACACGGGTCCGCGTCGCTGCGCGAGGTTCCCCTCGGCTCGCCGCGCGCCACCCGCCGCGCTGCGCCCCAGGCTGGGGATATCGCAGGGGAGCGGTTTCTTGACGGCCCCGTCGGGTGGTCCTATACTCGGGACTCACGGGAGAGCGAACGCGATGAAGAAGAACCAGCCGGTCACGATTGCCTTGATCGCCGCGGCCTCGGTCATCTTCGGGATGGTCGTAGCCGGCGGATTGAACCTCACGCTTCCGGGGCGTGCCGAGGAGGGGAATGAGGCCCGCCCGCTGCACGCCGCCACGCGGGCGCAGATGTCGGCCGGCCCCGGAGGGCTGAACCCCATCCCCGCCTCGTTCTCCGACATCGCCGAGCGCGTCAACCCGGCGGTCGTCAGCATCACCTCCACCGAGACGGTGAAGTCGCGCGGACGGTTCAGGGAGCGCCCGCCGTTCCACGGCGATCCGTTCGAGTTCTTCTTCGGCCCGGAGCAGCGCCGCTCCCCGCGCGATCCCGACGAGCCGCGCTTCGAGTACAGCGGCGGCTCGGGGTTCCTGATCAGCGATGACGGCTACATCCTGACGAACTACCACGTGGTCGAGGGCGCCAGCCGGATCCGGGTCAAGCTGTCGGGCGACCGGCGCGAGCACACCGCCGACGTGATCGGGAGCGATCCGAGCACCGACCTGGCGCTCATCAAGATCAAGAGCGACAGCCGGCTGCCGGTCCTGCCGCTCGGCGACTCCGACGCCATCAGGGTCGGGGACTGGGTGCTGGCGGTCGGCAACCCCCTGAACTACGACCACACCGTGACCGTCGGCGTCGTCAGCGCCAAGGGGCGCAAGCTCGGAGACCTGTCGCGGGATTTCTCTCTCGACAGCTTCATCCAGACCGACGCCGCCATCAACTTCGGGAACTCGGGCGGGCCCCTGGTGAACCTCGCGGGGGAGGCGATCGGCGTCAATACGGCGATCAGCAGCGTCGGCCAGGGCATCGGCTTCGCCGTCCCGATCAACGTCGCCCGGGAGATCATGGGCCAGCTCAAATCGAAAGGACGCGTGTCCCGCGGCTACCTCGGCATCGAGCTGGCGGAGCTCTCGCCCGACATGCAGGAGGCGTTCGGGCTGGCGAACGACCAGGGGGCCCTGGTCCAGGCGGTGCGGCCCGGCCTCCCGGCGGACGAGGCCGGCATTCAGCGTGGCGACGTGATCGTCAAGGTCGACGGTCAGGTGGTCGCCACCTCCGACGAGGTGGTCCGCCTGGTCACGGCCAAGGAGCCCGGCGCGAGCGTCCGCCTCACGGTCAACCGGGGCGGCAAGGAGATCACCCTGACGGCCCGCCTGGCGGATCGGGGGGAGCACCTCCCCGGCCTCGCGCGCCGGGGCGAGGCGCCCGGCGAGCCCGGCGAAGACCCCAGGGAGCGCAAGCTGGGGATCGCGGTGAAGGACCTGACGCCGCAGGTCCTGAGGGAACTCGGCCTGCCGGGCGACACGCGCGGGGTCGTGGTGACCGACGTCTCGAGGGTCTCCGAAGCCTTCGAGAAGCAGATCGGCGAGGGGGACGTCATCAGCGAGGTCAACCGCACCCCGATCGCGGGCGTGGCCGAATTCCGCCGGGAGATCCGCAAGGTCAAGGAAGGCGGCCTGGTCGTGTTCTACATCATCAGCCCGCCGGGCCGCACCGGCGGCGATATGGTCTCGCGCTACGTGACCGTGCGCCTGCAAGAAGGGGAATAGGAGTCCCGCGGCCTACTCCCCCCTTCCTGAGCGACGTCCAGGTTTCTGAGGGCAGCGCCCCTGCTCCAGCAACCTGGACACGGAGACCCCTTCGGTCGTGGAATCGATATTCCCGTGAGCCGGTCTTGCCGGACCGCGTGAGCCGGTCCCACGGTCCGGTGGCGGCCGCTCCGCCTCGAGGGGGCGTGTCGGACCGAGCCCGTGGCCGCGCGCAGTTCACGCGACCGGGCGAGGGAGACCCGAGGCGCGCCGCGCCGG
>JACQNT010000100.1 GCA_016202915.1 Acidobacteriota bacterium | reverse complement strand
TTTTCGTTGAAATTGGCCGATGCGACCAGCGCCGCCTTCACGAGCGCCCCCGTGATCGCCTGGATCTCGTTCAGTGCCACTCGATCGCCCAGGGGGTAGAACCCCTGCCGCAAGTAGTCGCGCACGACCGCCGCCGCGCCGATGACGTACCCGGCCGCGAACGAGGTTCCGGCGTTTCCCTCGTCCAGGTGGGCCTCGACCGGGTTCAGGTTGTCGTTGTCCCGGCTGCGGAAGGCTGCTACGCCCGCCGTTCCGGGCTGACCCAGGAGATCGCTCGCAGGGGCCACCAGGATGGGCGCCGTGCGTAGCGAGCCTGGCGTCGCGGGGCCGCGGGAGGAGAAGTCGGCGTTCCGGCTCTCGCAGTCGAAGGTCCCGAAGAAGGTGGAACAATCGCCGTGGTGGCCGCCGACCGAGATGATGTTCTTGGCCGTCGCCGGCGGCGAGATTTGCGGCGGGACCGGCTCGTTCGGGTCGTTGTCATTGGCCGTGCCGTCGAACAATTCCGGCAGAAGCGTCAGCCCGAAGGGCATTCCGTAGTTGCCGACCGGCGAGACGATCAGGAAGTCACGATGCTGGTACAGGAAAGAGTCCAGGGCCTGCGCCTCGGCCGTGTAGGCTCCGCTCGTAGGAAGAAATGGATACAGTCCGAAATTCGGGACCCCGAACGGGAGGACGGCGAGGTGGACCTGGCTTCCCCCGGCGGCCAACACACCCATCAGATCCGCCGTCAGGTTCCCCGGGGTCACGTTCCCGCCCGCCTCGACCAGCGACGGCAGCGTGCACTGGCTGGAGCCACCGATGTCCGCCAGGATGAGGCGCGAGCCGCGCGCCACGCCGTCCAGGTTCGCCCTGCGCGGTTGTCCGGCCTCGCCGATCCCCGAACGTATCGCAAAAGCGCCGACCTGGCTGGGATAGGCGGCGATCGTGCTGGCCACGATGTTTCCGTGCGTGCCGGCGCCCGAGAGGACCGCATCGCAGCCCGCCCCGTTGTCGCCGCTCACGTTGATGATGGCGTGGACCTTGCGATGGACCGGGCTGGGGAACGGGTGGGTCAGGTCGCTGACCTGGGTGGCGGTCTGCGAAAAGCTCGGTGTATCCGCGCTGATGCCGTTGTCGAGCACGGCGACCAGCTGTGGCGGAACGGTGTCGGTCCCATTGTTGACCCGCTGACCGTCACCGTTGGTGTCGATGCCGCCACCGTCCACCCCCCGGTCGTCGAAAGGCCGAATGCCGAGACCGTCCTCGAACGAGCCGACCTGCATGGTGGGCGTATTCTCGGCATTCGAGGTCACGAACTCATGCTGCTCCTGGAGGTAGAGGACCTCCCGCAGCCGGGCGAGCGCGGGGATGGCCGCGTGGTGCGCCCGCACAAGGAACACCAAGCCGTCGAGCGGGTAGTCCAGGACGTCTCGAACACCCGGCTCGCGCTCGAGCCTGTCCCTCAGTAAAGCGGCATCCGTCCCTGGAACTGCGTACACTTCCAGCCTCAGGACGGGATCGACTGCGCGCTCCATGGCGAGCAGCGGCCGGGCGCCCGTATCGAGAGCCACCTTGTAGGCCGGGTGCATGGGGTGGAAGACGGCAATGTCGTCGTTCTTCGCCAAGTCCCCGATGCGCTCGGCATCGACGTACACCTGGAAGGTCGCATGGTCGAGATACCCGATGATGCGTGCCTGCCTTTGGATGCGCTCATGGAGCGCCAGAAGCGGCCGGGTGGCGGTCGCCTCGGGACGCAACATGACGTAATTCAGCCCGGCGACCAGTGCGCCGCGTTCCAGTTCGACGACCTCGCCCGGCTTGAACAGCAAGCGCGGCGGCACGTCCTTCAACAGGGCGTCCGGATGCTGCGGATCCAAATGCCCCAGGCTGGTCGGGAGCAGGCCGGTCGTGTCGCCCGTCTTCCACCGGGGCGCGGTCACCCTGCCTCCAAACGGCGCAAACTCGGCGGGTCGCGGAGTCGCTGGCGGAAGGGCCAGCCTACGTGCGTGCAGGGCATCTTGCCGACTCAGTTCCCGCATCGCTTCCGGCTCATCGGCTTGGCCCGTGACCGGAGCGGGACGCGAGGCCCAGAGCACCAGGGGCAGGCTGACCAGGAGGATTGACAGCGTGCAGGCAAGGAGCAGGCAGGCGTTACTGCGGAGCGGCACGGGTCGAGATCCCATCTCAACCACCTCGTTGAGACAGTGCCGGGTTGGATAGGGTCACATGGCTGCGGCCGACGTCCCTCGCCGGAGTTGGCCAGGCACGGTATCAGGCCTTGCTTGCTGAACCACAGACGTTTCCCCGCGACAGGAGGAGAGTCCTACGGATAGAACTTATGTACGCTCAACAGTGCGGGCTGTCAAGTCATTCTCGCGGCGGTTCTCCGGCGGGGGGACGGCATGGCCCGGGCCGCACCCACCGAGGATGGCCGGGCTCGCGGCAGGCGGCCGCAGAGGAGGCGTCCCGGAGCGGGGCCTCCGAATCTATTGCCTGCCGGTGTGCCCGAACCCGCCGCCACCGCGGCCGGTCGGCGGCAGCTCCTCCGCCGGAACGAGCCGCGCCCTGCAGACCGGCGCGATGACGAGCTGCGCGATCCGGTCGCCCCGGCTGATGGTGACCGGCTCCTGCCCCAGGTTGACGGCGATGACCGCGATCTCGCCCCGGTAATCCGGATCGATCGTCCCGGGGGTGTTCAGCATGGTCAGGCCGTGCCGCAGCGCCAGGCCGCTGCGCGGCCGCACCTGGCCCTCGAACCCGGCGGGCAGGGCGATGCAGAACCCTGTCGGGATGAGGGCGCGCCGCCCCGGCTCCAATACGACCGGGACAGGGACGCAGGCGCGCAGGTCGAGTCCCGCGCTCCCCGGCGTGGCGGGCGATGGCAGCGGCAGGTCGGGGTTCTCAGGCGTGCGGGCCAGCCTGACGGTTATTTCGGGCCCCGGTGAAGTCATCTCCACACGAAAAGGAGCGCCCGGCAGGCACGATCGATCCGTCCCGACGGCACCAGGCACCTCAGAAAGTCAGGCTGACCTTCTCCATCCCCAGGCCCTTCGTCTGGCCGAGGACGGCGAGGGTGCAGCGGGAGGGGTCGAAGATCTCGCGCGACAGGCGGAGGACGTCCTCGCTCGTGACCGCGTCGACGCCCGCGAGGATCTCGTT
>JACQNT010000101.1 GCA_016202915.1 Acidobacteriota bacterium | reverse complement strand
GATCACGCCGATCGCCATGGACAAGGGGCTGCGCTTCGCCATCCGTGAGGGCGGCCGCACCGTCGGCGCCGGCACCGTCGTGGAGATCCAGCAGTAACCCGAAGGGCGGCAGGTCGAGGGCGATGCTCAACGAGAAGATTCGAATCAGCCTGAAGGCGTACGATCACCGGGTCCTGGATCAGTCGACCACGGAGATCGTCGCGACGGCCAAGCGGACGGGCGCGCGCGTGGTGGGGCCGATCCCCCTGCCGACGAAGATCAACAAGTTCACCGTCAACCGCTCGCCGCACGTGGACAAGAAGTCGCGCGAGCAGTTCGAGATCCGCACGCACAAGAGGCTCCTGGACATCCTCGAGCCCACCTCGCAGACCGTCGACGCCCTGATGAAGCTCGACCTCCCGGCGGGGGTCGAGGTCGAGATCAAGGCCTTCGAGAAAGAGCGGCGCTGAGGCGGAGATGGTCGAGGGGCTGATCGGCCGCAAGATCGCCATGACGCAGGTGTTCGACGAGGCGGGGGCCGCGGTCCCCTGCACGGTTCTGCAGGCCGGGCCCTGCGTCGTGGTGCAGAAGAAGGAGAAGGCGCGCGACGGCTACGAGGCGGTCCAGCTGGGGCTGGTCGATCCCGGCAGGGCCGGAAAGGTCGGCAAGCCCGCCAGGGGGCATTTCGACAAGGCGAACCTGCCTCCGGCGAGGCGTCTCAAGGAGTTCCGGCTGCTCCCCGGAAGCGAGGCGCCGGCCGTCGGGGACAGGGTGATCGTCGGGCTGTTCAAGGCCAAGGACCGGGTGGACGTGATCGGCGTCTCGAAGGGCAAGGGGTTCCAGGGAGTCATGAAGAGGCACCACTTCCGCGGCGGCGCCGCCAGCCACGGCTCGATGTTCCACCGGGCGCCGGGATCCATCGGTTCCTCGGCCTACCCCTCCCGCACCTTCCGCGGAATGCGGATGGGGGGCCGGATGGGCGGGGACGTGGTGACGGTGAAGAACCTCGAGGTCCTGCGGGTGGACGGGGAGAACAACCTCCTGGTGGTGCGGGGCGCGGTGCCGGGGGCGCGCGGGGCCTACCTGGCCATCCGCCGCAGCCGGGCGCCGATCAGGGTCAGGCAGGTCCAGCCGCAGGCGGCGCCCAAGGCGGGCGCGAAGGCCGCCGCGAAGAAGAGGGCGTGATGGCGAAGCTGCCGGTCGTGAATCTCGAAGGGAAGCCGGTCCGGGATCTCGATCTGCCCGACGCGGTCTTCGCCTCGCCGCTCAGGAGCCACGTGATCCACGAGGCGGTGGTCGCCTACCGCGCGGCGGGCCGGGCCGGGACCCACGCCACCCGCAACCGTTCCGACGTCCGGGGCGGCGGCAAGAAACCGTGGCGGCAGAAGAAGACCGGCCGCGCCCGGCACGGGTCGATCCGCTCCCCGCTGTGGAAGGGGGGCGGCACGGTGTTCGGCCCGCAGCCGCGGGACTACGCCTTCCCGTTCCCGCGCCGCAAGCGCCAGGGGGCCCTGCGGTCGGCGCTCTCGGCGAAGCTGAAGGAGGGCAAGCTGATCGTGGTGTCGGCCCTGGAGATCCAGGAGCCGCGGACCCGTGACCTGGCGCGGCTGGTGGCCGGGCTGGGGATCAGAGGCACGGCGCTTTTGGTCGACGAGCCGGTGAGCCGGAACCTGGAGCTCTCGGCGCGCAACCTGCCGACGGTGAAAGCGACGCGGAGCACGGCGCTGAACATCGTGGATCTCTTGAAGTTTGACACCCTCGTCCTGACGGAGGCCGCCGCGGGGAAGGTGGCGGAGGTGCTGCAGCCGTGAGGGACGCCCACGCGATCATCGTCGCGCCCTGGATCACCGAGAAGACCACACTCCTGAAGGAGGGGCGCGGCGTGCTGGCCTTCAAGGTCGACCGCCGCGCCAACAAGGTGGAGATCAAGCGGGCCGTCGAGAAGCTGTTCAAGGTGAAGGTGGCCTGGGTCAGGACGCAGAACGTCGCGGGCAAGCGCAAGAGGGTGGGGCGGTACGAGGGCCGGCGCTCCGACTGGAAGAAGGCGTATGTGCGCCTGGCGCCGGGTCAAAAGCCGATCGAGTACTTCGAGGCGGTGTAGAACGTCATGGCGATGCGCAACTTCAGCCCCACGACGCCGAGCCGGCGGTTCATGACGGTCGATCTCTTCGACGACCTGACGGAGCGCCGTCCCCTCAAGAGCCTGACCTCCGGCAAGAAGCGCACGGGCGGGCGCAACAACCTCGGGCGGATCGCGGTCCGCCACAGGGGGGGCGGCCACAAGCAGGCCTACCGGGCCATCGACTACCGGCGCGACAAGAGCGATGTGCCGGGGCGGGTGGCGACGATCGAGTACGACCCGAACCGCTCCGCGCGCATCGCCCTCGTCCACTACGCGGACGGGGACAAGCGCTACATCATCGCGCCGCAGGGGCTGCGGGTGGGACAGACGATCGTCCAGAGCCCGCAGGCGGACATCCTGGCGGGCAACACCCTGCCTCTCAAAAACAT
>JACQNT010000099.1 GCA_016202915.1 Acidobacteriota bacterium | reverse complement strand
GCCGACGTTCCGGAGAACGAACGCCCCCGAACCGTAGTTGATCGAGATGTCCCCGGGCCGGCGGCAGCGGAGGCCGAAGAGCGCCGCCTGCTGATCGCCGGTCAGCGCCGCCAGGCGCAGCGGCCTGCCCGCGACCTCCACGGGGAAGGCAGGCGCAAGGCCGGTCGGCACGAGAGCGGGAAGGACGGGCGCTTCGAGGAGGGCGTCGATGTCGAACAGCCGGAAGAGATCGGGGTCCCAGGCGATCTCCTCAAGGTTGAAGAGCAGGGTGCGCTGGGCGTTGGCGTGATCGACCGCGTAGATCGATCCCCTGCTCAGGTGCCAGAGGAGGAACGTGCCGACCGGCCCCCAGAGGGCGCGGCCCGACGCCAGCGCCCTTCTCAGGCCCCGGACGTGCCGCAGGGCCCAGGCGATCTTGGAGGCGGAGTAGTGGGGACTGAGGCGCAGGCCCGTCCGGGCGGCGACGGCGGCATCCGGCGGCTCGTCCTTTGGGGCGGTGACGGACCGCCCCGCCTCGCGGCGCAGCCGATCGCAGAGCGGCCGGCCGCGCAGGTCCTGCCAGGAATACGCCGGGGTCAGGGGCCGGCCCGAGTCGCGGTCCCAGAACAGGACGGTCGATCGCTGCGTCGCGATCCCGAACCTCTCGTCCGGGGCGGCCCGGCGGGCGACGGCACACAGCGCCCCGAGCGCCGCCGCGAGGATCGCCTCCGGATCGTGCTCGACCCTGCCTCCGGGGGCGCGCCTCGTGGCGATCGGCCGGCGCGCCGACGCCATCACGCGGCCCCGGGAGGAGACCCGGAGGGCCTTGGCGCTCGAGGAGCCGAGATCGAGGCCGATCACCATGAAGCGAGATTGTAGCGCGCCCCGACGCGGACCCGTGTCCGGCGGATGCGGGGCCGGCGCCACCGACCGGGAATCCTTCGGGGTCGCCTGTGGGTGGCGCGCTGAGGTATCCCCACTTTCCGGTGGCGGCCGCACCGCCTCGCGGGGGACGGCGTCGCCACGCCGGGATGGGCGCAGATCGCCCACCGGCGCGGGGCGCCTCGGCCCTCCCGCGCCCGGCCGCGTGAACGGCGCGCGGCCACGGGCGCGGTCCGGGACGCCCCCGCGAGGCGGCGCGGCCGCCACCGGACCATGGGAATGGCTCGCGCGGACCCGCGTTGCCTGCCGATTCCCGTGATGACTCCAAGCCTGCAGGGGCGCCGGGCCCGGGTTGCTCAGGAAGGCGCGGGTGCGGGGGCGCTGGCCCCTGAAACTTGAGGATATGTCAGGCGGCGACCCGGTTGACACCCCCGGGGCACGACACTAGATTCCCGTTCCATGAGAAGCGCGGCGGCGAAGCCTGCGGCTGCTCCGGAAGCGGTTCGTCGGGCCGAAATCCGTTCGAATACGATTCCGTACCTGTTCCACGAGCTTGCCGCGGCGCGCGCCACCGGCGTCCTGACCGTGACTGACCGGGAGGCCCGGAAAACGGTGTACATCGACCAGGGCGTCGTGCAGTTCGCCTCCTCGAACCAGAAGGATGATCGCTTCAACTGCACTCTCCTCAGGGAGAGGGTGCTGCCTCTGCGGGACATCCTCAAGGCGCTGGAGGTGGCCCTCGCCACCAAGGAACGGCTGGGGGAAGTCATGGTCGCCTGGAAAATGCTGGGTCCGGCCGAGATCGAGAAGTGGATCCGCGTCCATCTCCGCGAGATCGTCTATTCGCTCTTCAACTGGACCTCCGGCCAGTACCTGTTCGAGCCGAAGCGTCCGGCGGGGGAGGTGATCACCCTCGGCATCCCGGCGGACGTCGTGGTGATCGAGGGGGTGCGGCGGATTACCTCCTGGGCGCGCGCCTACGAGGAGGTGGGCGGCCTGAACACCGAGTACCGGGCCACCAAGGACGCTTCCGCGATCGTCCGCGATCTGCCGCTGCTCCCCGAGGAGACCGACCTCCTCGTGCTGTGCGACGCGCCGATGTCCCTCGGCGAGATCCTCGATATCTCGGGGCTCAGCAACTACGAGACCTGCAAGTCGGTCTGGGCGCTGTTCATCGTCGGCGCCCTGATGAAGGCGTAGGCCGCCCCGTTCGTTCCTCTACCCCCCCGGCCGTCTGCAGATTTGCCCCGCCACGAAAGGCCAGCAGGGCAATGCTTTGAGCCAGGACCGGTCATCAACTTCATGATCCACAAGGGGTTCCGCCCTATTGACGATACCGGATCCAACCTATATACAGGCCCTGCAACGGAACCTCCCGCTTCCCCCGGTTGACGGGGGAAGGCGCGCATCGGACCGAGAGACCTCCAGGGGAGCCCTGTGGAGACCCGATTCTCGAGTGAGAGAGAGATGGCGATCGGCCGCCCTTCGCGTCCGGGCCGGGCAACGGCCGGCCTTCTGGCGTTCGCTCTGACCTTCTCGCCGGGCCTCGCGGGGCCCGTCGTCGCGCAGGAAGGAAAGGGAGCGATCCGCGGTGTCCTGTACCTGTCGGACGGGAAGACCCCTCTCGCGGGGGCCAGGGCCCACGCGGTCCAGGTCAATACCGCCGAGCATTACACGAGCGCCGTGACGGCCGAGAACGGAGCCTACGAGATCTCCGGGCTCCCGCCGGGGACGTATGACCTGGCGATCGAAGTCGGCGGCGCCGTGTTCGTCGCCGAGGGCCTGGTCGATCTTCTCCCGAACCAGAGCGTGACGATCTCCTATTCCGTGCAACCCGAGAAGCCCGCCGCGCGCTCGGTCGCCGGCCTGGGGCCGCCGCAGGGGAGCGCCGTGCCGCTCGCCGACCTCAAGCCGGCCGGCACCGGCCAGTTCTGGAAGAGCCCCAGCGGCCAAGCGCTGCTGTGGGTTCTCGGGGCCGGCGCCGCCATCGCCATCTACAACAACCTGGACCGTGCTCCTGCTGGGAGCCCCAGCACGCCGTGAGGCGCTGAGGCATCACACGCCCGTCATCCGGATCGCCTGGGGGTTGCGCCGCGCGCCGTCGGCCGGCGAGGACGCGGCCGGGACGGCCCGGCGCCGAGCGCCCCCTCTCGGACGGGCGGGGCTCCTCCTCGCGCTCGCCTGCTCGGCGGGCGCCGGGCCCGCCGATCTCGCCGCCGCCGACATCGGCCGCCGCGATCCCGACATGAAAACCGAGCGCGCCCGGCGCCTCGGTCCGTTCCATGTGCAGCCCTACTTCCTGGTGAGGCAGATGGGATACGACGACAACGTCCTCCTCGCGGGCGGCGAGGGGGACGGGGCGTTCACCGCCACCCTGGGCCCCGGCGCCCGGGCGATCCTGAAGCTGGGAGGCCGCGCGGCCCTGCTGCTGGCCGAGGAGCTGGATTTCGTCTACATCGCCGACCACCCGGAGCTCAACCATCTCAACAACGGCCTGCGGGCGAAGGCCGACTACCTCCTGGGGCCGTTCGTCCTCTACGCCGACAGCCGCCGGAACAGCTCCCGCGAGCGGCTCAACGCGGAGGTGGACTTCCGCGTCAGGACCGTATCAGTGGGACACGCCGTGGGTTTCCGGGGGGACCTCTCGTCGCGGCTGAGCGCCGGGATGCAGGTCGCCCGGCAGGACCTGCGCTTCGGGACCGGCGCCGATCCCGAGGAGGTGCTCGCGGGCGGCGCCGATCGGCAGGCGCAGCTCCTGGCCCTCCGGGAGCTGAGCAGGACGGAGTCCGGGGTGACGGCTTCCGTGGGCTACCGGGTCCTTCCGAAGACGACCGTCGCGCTGGAAGGGTGGATCGGGCGCGCCGACTTCGACGATCCGGCGAGCGGTCGCGACACGAGGGACCGCCGGCTCTCCTTGCAGATCACCATGGCCCCGTCCGCAGCGCTCACGGGCAGCGTCAAGGTGGGCCGACTGCGGCTGAAGGCGCTGCAGCGGGACGATCCGGGGTTCACCGGTTTCGTGGGGGAGGGCAGCCTCAGGTTCCGGCTCTCGGGTCGCAGCAGCGCCCGCGTGCGGTACGGCCGCAGCGTCGCGTTCTCCACGTTCGGGGAGAACCTCTACTTCGTGGCCACGGGCTGGAGGCTGACCTACGCGCACCATCTCAGCCGCCGCTGGTCGTTCGAGCTCGAGCACGGGAGAGACACGAACGACTACCCCCTGCCGCTCCTCCAGGGCCCGGCCGTCCGCCTCCGCCGGGACGACGTCACGATCGACGCGGCCTCCGGCCTGCTCTGGGTCAAGGAGGGAACGCGCCTCGGCCTCCGGGTGGAGCACTGGAGCCGCGACTCGACGATCCTCTCGGACGAGGTGAGGCGACGTTCGGTCTCGACCTTCGTCGAATACAACTATTGAGGGAACGGATGACGCCACCACAATTCACCAGACACTCCGCCCCGCGGGCGATCCGGGAGGTCGCGGTGGTGGCTCTCCTGCACGCCCTGGCGCTCGCGAACGTCGGCGCGGCCCCGCCGGATGACGGCAGCGCGCCCCCCGGCGCCCCGGCCACGAGCCTCCTGAGGATCGAGCCGGCCGGGGGAGAGCGGGCGATCTACCGCCTCCTGGGGGACGGCCCGCTCCCTTACCGGCAGACATCGCTCGCCGACCCGCCGCGGGTCGTGCTGGAACTGCCCGGCGTCACCAGCAGGCTTGCGGTCGAGCCCTCCGGGGCGGACGAGGGGCCCGTGGCCTCGGTCAAGGTCGAGACGTTCCGCGAGGGGGACTCGCCCGGCACCCGGCTGGTCTTCAACCTGCGCGGCCCGCACACCTGCGCCGTGGAGGCGACCCCCGGCGGCCTCGACCTGAAGTTTTTCCCCGAGATCGCCCAGGCTCCCAAGCCCGCGGCCGCGGCGGCCGCCGGGGCGCCGCCCGACCGCCCGGGGGGCGATGCGATCGGCGTGGAGGATCTTGTCGAGATCCGGGTGTTCGAGCTCCCGGAGCTCCAGAGCGTGGTCCGGGTCAAGTCCGACGGGGCGATCAGCCTGCCGCTCCTGGGCGTTCTCCAGGTCGCCGGGCTGACGGAGCGGGCGCTCGAGGCCAGGCTGCGCGAGATCCTGGAGACGCGTTTCGTCAACGACCCCCACGTCAGCGTCGTGGTCAGGGAGCATGAGAGCCGGAAGGTGTCCGTCGTCGGCGCCGTGGCGAAGCCCGGGGCCTACGTGCTGCTGGGCGAGCGCACCCTGCTCCAGATGATCCTGGAGGCGGGCGGCCTGACGCGGGACGCCGGGACCGAAGCGGTGATCCTGCGCGAGGGGGGGCCGGGCGACAAGGAGCGCATCCGCGTGGACCTGGGGCGGCTGATGGTCCAGCCCGACCCAACCATCAACATCCCGATCCGGCCCGGCGACGCGATCAACGTCCCGCCCGACGAATCGATCTACATCTACGTGGACGGCGCGGTGAAGAACCCCGGCCAGATCGAGACGCGGCACAGCCGCCCCCTGACACTGCTCCAGGCGATCATCCGGGCCGGGGGAACCACGGACACCGCGAACGCCCGCCAGGTCCGCGTCCTCCGGAAGACCGCCGCCGGCGCCAGGGAGCAGCTGGTCGTGGACATGAAGAAGATCCGCCAGGGGAAGATGGACGACATCTACCTGCAGGACGGGGACATCGTGGTGGTTCCCGAGGCGCTGTTCTGAAGGAGGGGCGCGTGGGGGGCGCGGCGGGGACCGGCGGGCCGATCAGGGAAGCCCACCTGCTCGACTACTGGAGCGTGATCGTCCACCGGCGCTGGGTCGTGTACGTCACGACCGCGGTGATCGGCACGTGCGCCACCATCGCCACCTTCATGCAGCGCCCGGTCTATCGCGCCAGCGTGCAGCTCCAGATCGAGCAGAGCGCCTCGAAGGTCCTGCCCTTCCAGGACGTCGTCTCGGCCGTCCACGAGACGGGTCGCGACTTCTACCAGACGCAGCACCGCATCATCCAGAGCCGCAATATCGCGCGGCGCGTGATCGAGTCCCTCGACCTGGCCCACACGCCGCAGTTCGTCGGCGGCGCCGTGCCCCCCGCGGCGCGGAACGGATCGGCCGGATCCGCCGCGCCGGATGACGCCTGGGTCGTCGACCTGTTCCTCGGCCGGCTGTCGGTGACGCCGGTCGGCTACAGCCGCCTGGTCTCGGTGAGCTTCGACTCGGCGGACGCCGATCTCGCCGCGCGGGTGGCGAACGCCGTCGCCGACGCGTACATCCTCTTCACCCTCGACACGACCTTCATGACGACCGAGTCGGCGTCCCATTCGATGGGACAGCAGATCAAGGACCTGCAGGAGGACCTCGAGAAAAGCATGCGGGCGCTGCAGGAGTACGCCCGCGAGAAGAAGCTCCTGTTCCTCGGCGATCAGCAGAACTCCGCCGAGCAGGACCTCTCCTACCTCCGCGCCGAGCACGGGCGCGCGCAGGCGGAGCGCATCGCCAGGGAGGCGATGTACCGCTCGCTGCAGCAGGCGGAGCCGGCGTCGATCCCCGACGTCGCGGCGAACCCGCTGATCCAGGAGCTGCGGTCGGCCCTGGCGAACCTGGAGAAGGAATCCGCGGAGCGCTCGGAGAAATTCAAGCCCGACTGGCCCGCCATGCTCGACCTCAAGGCGCGCGTGGACGCCGCCCGCAGTCAGCTCGACGGCCAGGTCCTCCAGATCGCCGAGCGACTGATCGGCACCGCCGCCGTCGTGTACCACCAGGCGGAGCAGAAGGAGGCGGGGCTCAAGGCGGCGCTGGACCGGATGACGGCGCAGGTCCAGCAGCTCAGCCTGGCGGAGATCACCTACTACTCGATGAAGGCGGATCTCGAGAGCAAGAAGAAGAACCTGGGGGCGATCCTGGAACGGGAGGGCCAGACCGGGATCTCGGCCAAGCTGAGCGACAAGGCCACGAGCAACATCAAGATCGTCGACCGCGCCGAGGTCCCGCGCGCGCCGTTCAAGCCGCGCCGGAAGCTGAGCATCGCCTTCGGCATCCTCTGCGGCCTGGCCCTCGGGACGACCCTCGCCTTCTTCTTCGAGTACATGGACAACACCCTCAAGACGCCCGAGGATGTCGAGAAGCACCTCCGCCTGGCCACCCTCGCGGTGATCCCGTCGATGTCGGGCGTGGCGCCGCCGCGCTACGGTGGAAAGCGGTCGCCGCCGCCGACCGGTCCGCCCCCGCCGCTTGACCTGGTCACCCACCTGGCGCCCAAGTCGCAGCTGGCGGAGGCCTACCGGGAGCTCCGGACGTCCATCCTGCTCTCGTCGCCGGACGCCCCCCCGGGCATCATCATGATCACCAGCTGCCGCAGCTCCGAGGGAAAGACCTCCACCTCGATCAACCTCGCGATCTCCCTGACGCAGATCGGCCACAGCGTGCTGCTGGTCGACGCGGATCTCCGGAAGCCGCGGATTCACAAGGCCCTCGGCGTCCCCAACACGCGCGGGCTGAGCAACTTCCTCAGCGGCCAGGGCGAGGTCCTGGAGATGGCGGTGAAGACCAGCATCCCGGGCCTGTGGGTCTTCCCGAGCGGGCCGATCTCTCCCAACCCGAGCGAGCTCCTGGAATCGGGGCGTCTCCTGGATCTCTGCGGCATGATCAAGTCCCCCGCGGGATTGGACCACATCATCTTCGATTCCCCGCCGCTCCTGCACTGCGCCGATCCGAGCATCCTCTCCACCAAGGTCGACGCGGTGATCCTGATCGTCTGGGGTGGGAAGACGGGCCGCGACCTGGCCCAGCGCGGCCGGGAGAAGCTGGCCCAGGCGCGCGCGCATCTCATCGGGGCGGTGCTCAACAACGTCAGCCTGGAGGACCGGAAGTACTACTACTACTACCACAAGTACTACGACGCCGGGCCGCGCGAGGTGGAGGAGGCGCCGCAGCAGGCCTCCGGCGCGGGGCTCAAGAGGCTGAAATAGCCACAGGCTCCCAGGGAGTGCTGGCGATGCAGGTGATCCGGGACGCGCTCTCCGCCTGGCCCGAGAAGGCCGTTCTGCTCCTGCTGGCGACCCTCGTCGTCGCTTCCCCGCTGCCGTTCGCCCTGGTCGCGCCCGATCGCAGGCCGATCCTGGGGGGAGCCGCGGGCTTGATCCTGATCCTCTGGTCGCTGCACGCCCCGCCCCGCCTTCCCCGCGGCGCCGTCCGCGCGGCGCTGGGCGCCGGAACGATCCTGGTCCTCGTGGGCGCCTTCCAGATCGTGCCTCTCCCGCGGGCGATCGTCGCGGCGCTCGCCCCCGGGCGCGCCGGTCTCCTCGACCGGCTCGGCGCGGAGGCGTCGGGCCTCGGAGCGTTCGCGGCGCTCCTGGGGCTCGGCGGCGGGATCCCGGGGACGGCGTGGGCGACGCTCAGCGCCAACCCCGAGGCGACGCGGCGGGCCTTCCTGATGCTCGCGGCGCTCCTCGTCGTCGGGGCCAGCGCCGTGCTCCTCTGCCGCGATCGCGAGGCGGGGCGCCGGCTGGCCCTCTGCATCGTGGCGATCGGGACGTTCGAGGCCCTCTACGGTCTCGCGGAGTACCTCACCGGGCACCAGCACATCTTCGGCTACCGCAAGCGCCACTACCTGCACTCGGTCACAGGCTCCTACATCAACAAGAACCATTTCGCGGGACTGATGGAGATCGCGCTCCTCGTGGCCCTCGGCCTGTACTGGGACCAGCGGCGCACGGCGCGCCGCTCGCCGGGCTGGAGGAGCTGGCTGGTCTCACTCTCGGACGCCCGCCGGGGCGCCAGCGGCCTCCTGCTCCTGGCGATCGGACTGACCGGCTCGGCCCTCCTCCTGTCGTTCTCCCGCTCCGGGATCGCCTTCGGCCTGGTCACGGCGGTCGCGCTCCTGTGCTGGCTGGGCGCAGGCCGCGAGGGAAGCGTCGCGCGCGCCGCCCGGTCGGTCGCCATGGTCGCCGTCGTGCTGGCGCCGCTGGCGTGGTTCGGGCGGCACGAGATCGCGGCCTCCTTCGCGCAGGTCCCCTCCGACGCGGAGGCCCCCGGAGGGCGCCAGGATCTCTGGCTGGCCACCGCCGGCATCGTCGGCGACTATCCCGTCTTCGGGACGGGGCTCGGCACCTTCCGCAACCTGCTGCCGCATTACGCCACGCCGGCGATCCACAGGTATTTCGATCACGCCCACAACGGCTACCTGGAGATCGCTTCCGGCGTCGGCCTGCCCGCCGCCGCGCTCGCCGTGGCCGCGGTCCTGTGGCTTCTGGCCCGGGCGCTCGGGGCGGCGCGTCGCGCGGCCGCGGGCCGGGGGCTGGCCGCGGGCGCGGCGGCGGCGTGCGCGGCCCTGCTCCTCCACGAGCTGACCGATTTCAACCTGGCGATCCCCGCCAACGCGCTGCTGTTCAGCGTCTGCCTCGGGATCGCGGCCGGGACGGCCCTGCAGGCCGCGGGCGGAGCCCCGGAGCCGGCGCGGCCGGCCGGCAGGCGGGCGCGCGCCGCCGGGACAGCGCTGGCTCTCCTGATGCTCGCGGAGTCGTCCACCGAGTACCTGGCGGCGGAGCGCGCCGGCCGCGGGCGCGATCTGGCCGCGGCCGCCGCGGCGGGGACGACGGCCCTGGCGGAGGAGGCGGTCCGGCTCGCCAGGGCGGCGACCGGCTGGAGACCGGGAGACTCCGAGGCGCAGGGGACGCTTGCGATCGCCCTCGCCACGCTGGCCGAGCGGCGGCTCGAAAAGGATCCGAACCCGCCGCCCCCGGCCGAGGCCGAAGCGATGGTGCGCGATCTGGGGACGGCGGTGGCCGCTTCGATCCGGGCGAACCCGTGGGACGCCACCAACTACGCGCGTGCCCTCACGGCGCTGCACCTGGCGTCGCGGTTGCGACCGGAGGCCCGGGACCTGTCGGCGGAGCCGGTCGTGGGCCCGATCGCCGGCGGGATCGCGGGCACCATCGTCTGGCTGGCGCCGACCTCCACGACCGGCCATCGGGCCATGGGCGGCTACCTCCTGGGCGCCGGTGATCTGGAAGGCGCGGCGGCCTCGTACCGGCGGGTCGTGGAGATCGATCCATCGCTGGCGCCGGCCATCGCCCGCTACCTGTTCGAGCGCCTTCCGGATCCACGCTGGATCGACCGGGTCATCCCGGACGAGGCCGAGGCGCAGCGCCTGTACGGCGACTTCCTCGCGGATGCCGGGCAGGTCGGGCCCGCGGAACGGGCGTACCTGGCCTCTCTCAGGAAGCGGCGGAGCCCCGCGGTCGCGGTCAGGCTCCATGATCTCTATGCCGCCTCGTGCCGGCCGGCGGCGGCCCGGGATCTCGTCCGCGGCGTCCTGGCGGCGGCCGGCTCCGATGCGCCCCCCGAACGCGCGGAGCTGCGCGACGCCCTGGCGCGTTCCCGGTTCCGGTCGGGCGATCTTCAGGGAGCGATCGCGTCCCTCGAGTCCGCCGTGGCGGAGGCGCCGGAGCGGCCCCTGTACGGTCACCGCCTGGCTTCGCTCGTCGCCATGGAGCGCCCGGCGGATGCGGTGCGTATCTGGACCCGGATCCTCGACCGCCATCGGGCGTCGCCGGAGATGCCGCAGTTGCGGGCGGAGATCTACCTGGGCATGGCGCGCGCCTACGAGAAGGAGGGACGCACCCTGGAGGCGCTGCGCGAGTACCGGCACGTGCTCGTCGACCGTCCCGCGGATCCGGCCGCGCTGGGCCGGATCGCCCTCCTGGAGAGCGGGGCAGCGGCGACCGCGGCGTCCCTGGACGAGGGAGGGGCCCCGTGAGGACGCTGGAGCGATGGAAATTCTCCCTGTACGGCTGGGCGATGGCGCGCGACACGGCGGAGATCGCGGGGCGCGCCGGCCGGAGCATGGTCGAGGCGCGGACCTCCGAGCTGATCTACTACATGTACCGCAAGGGGGCCTGGAGCTGGCTCCGGGGAAGCCTGCACCGCTTCCGGTTCAGGCAGGCCGGACGGCGGCTGTTCCTCGGGCGGCGGGTGGAGATCCTGTTCCCGGGCTACCTGAGCGTCGGAGACAACGTGTCGATCGGCCGCGATTCGTACCTGAACTGCCTCTCCGAGGAAGGGGTCCGCATCGGCCACAACGTCCGCCTCAAGGAGCACCTGTGGCTTCAAGTGACCAGCCACCTCACCGAGAGGGGCAAAGGGATCGCGATCGGCGACAACTGCTACGTCGGCCCCTACTGCGTCCTCGGAGGGGGAGGCGGGGTGACCATCGGCAGCAACGTGACCCTCGGGGCCGGGGTGGACATCCTGGCCGAGAACCACCGCTTCGAGGAGGTGGATCGGCCGATCAACCGCCAGGGCGTGATCCGCAGGGGGATCGTGATCGAGGACGACTGCTGGATCGGCAACAGGGCGATCGTCCTGGACGGGTTGAGGGTGGGACGCGGCTCGGTGATCGGGGCCGCCGCCGTGGTGACGCGCGACCTGCCGCCCTTCTCGGTCGCGGTCGGGAACCCCGCGCGGGTGGTCCGCTCGCGGCAGCGCCAGGAGACCGGGACGTGAAGCCGCTCCGCCGCAGGACGGTGCTCTTCGTGCAGCCCACCTCCGAGGTGGGAGGCGCCGACCTGGCGCTGTCGAGGCTGGTCGCGGGGCTGGACAAGAGAGCCTACCGGCCGATCGTGGCCCTCCCCGGCCCCGGCCCGCTGGTGGACAGGATCGAGGCCAGCGGCGGCAGCGTGCGCTTCGTCCCGATGCCCCCGCTGCGGAGGTCACTGAACCCGTGGACCCAGGGGAAGTTCGCCGCCGGCTTCCTGCCGGCGGTGAGCGCCCTCGGGAGGATCATCGATCGGGAGCGCGTCGATCTCGTGCACAGCAACTCGCTGTTCACGCTCTACGGAGGGGCCGCGGCGCGCCGGGCGGGCCGGCCCCACGTATGGCACGTCCGGGAGCTGCTGTCGCGGCGCGGCCCGGTGCGGGCCGTCTTCGTGGAACTGGTCCGGCGCTGGGCCACGGAGGCGATCGCCATGTCGGCGGCGGTCGCCGGGATGCTGGCGTCGGGACCCCGGCCGGCGCCCTCCCGCGTCATCCCCGACGGCGTGGACCTCGAGCAGTTCCACCCGCGGGTCGGCGGCCGGAGGATCCGCGCCGAGCTCGGCGTCCCGCAAGGCGCTCCTCTCGTGACCTTCATCGCCCGCCTCGATCCCTGGAAAGGCCTCGAGGTGTTCCTGCGGGCGGCGCGACTCGTCAGGGAGGAGGTCCCCGAGGCCCGCTTCCTGGTCGCGGGCGGCCCGATCCCCACGCACGCCCGCTACGCGCGGCGCATGAAGGCGCTGGCGGGCGACCTGGGGATCGCCTCCTGCACCCTGTTCACCGACTGGCGCTACCGCCTGGACGACATCCCGGAGGTCCTGGCGGCCTCCAGCCTGCTGGTGCACGCCTCCATCGAGCCGGAGCCGTTCGGGCTGGTCCTGATCGAGGCGATGGCCTGCGGCCGGCCGGTCGTGGCGACCGCGGCGGGCGGCGTTCTCGACATCGTGGTGGACGGCGAGACCGGCCTGCTCGTGCCGCGGGGCGACCCGGAGGCGACGGCGCGCGCCGCGGTCCGCGTCCTGCGCGACGCGCCCCTGGCGTCGGATTTGGGCCGGACGGGAAGGGAGCGCGCGGAAGGGCAGTTCGGCCTGAAGACCTGCGTCGGGAGGGTGGAGTCGGTGTACCGGGACATCCTCGACGGAGAGGCGGCGGCATGAAGGTGGTGATCCTGTGCGGAGGGAAGGGGACGCGCCTGCGGGAGAGCGCCGAGACGATCCCCAAGGCCCTGGTGGAGATCGGCGGCAGGCCGGTCCTCTGGCACATCCTGAAGATGTACTCCGCCCACGGCTTCGGGGACTTCATCCTCTGCCTCGGCCATCTCGGGCACAAGGTGAAGGAGTACTTCGTCCAGACCAGCGGCTGGCGCGGATCGGACTGCGTCCTCCAGATCGGCCGGCCTGACGGCCCGACCCTCCGCGCGCTCGATCCTCCCGAGCCCTGGACCCTGGTGTTCGCCGACACCGGCCAGGACACCAACACCGGCGGGAGGATCAAGAAGGTGCAGAAGTACATTCAGGACGACGAGTTCATGGTGACGTACGGTGACGGCCTGTCCGACATCGATCTCAAGGCGCTCCTGGCGTTCCATCGGCAGCACGGGAAGACCGTCACCGTGACGGCGGTGAACCCGGCATCCCCCTTCGGCGTCATGACGGTCGAGAAGGACGGCCGCGTCACCTCCTTCCTCGAGAAGCCGAGGCTGGGGGCGTGGATCAACGGCGGCTTCTTCGTCTTCCGCAGGGACGCCTTCGACTGCCTGGACGAGTCGAGCGTCCTGGAGCGCGCCCCCCTGGAGAAGCTCGCCGGAGCGGGACAGCTCTGCGCCTACCGCCACGAGGGGTTCTGGGCCTGCATGGACACCTACAAGGACAACCAGGCGCTCAACCAGATGTGGGAATCCGGTTCGGCGCCGTGGAAGGTGTGGGACCGATGAGCGGCACCGGCCATCCCTGGGGATCCTCCAGCGTCCTGGTCACCGGCGCCGGTGGGTTCGTGGGCGCCTGGCTGGT
>JACQNT010000098.1 GCA_016202915.1 Acidobacteriota bacterium | reverse complement strand
CGCCTACATCCCGACGAACGTGATCTCGATCACCGACGGCCAGATTTACCTCGAAGGGGATCTCTTCTACTCCGGCATCCGCCCGGCGGTGAACGTCGGGCTGTCAGTCAGCCGGGTCGGAGGCAACGCGCAGATCAAGGCCATGAAGCAGGTCGCCGGCACGCTGCGCCTCGACCTGGCGCAGTACCGCGAGCTCGCGGCGTTCGCGCAATTCGGCTCCGACCTGGACAAGGCCACCCAGGCGCAGCTGGCGCGCGGCCAGCGCCTGACGGAGCTCCTCAAGCAGGGGCAGTTCCGGCCGTTGCCGGTCGAGAAGCAGGTCATCGCGATCTTCTCCGGGGTCAACGGCTACCTCGACGGCCTGGAGGTCGCCCGGGTGCGGGCCTTCGAGGAGGCGCTCTACAGGCACCTCGACGGGCCGGGCCGGCCGGTCGCGCGCCAGGTCGCCGAGAAGAAGGCCCTGGTCAAGGAGGTCGAGGCGGAGGTGCGGAAGATGCTGGACGCCTTCAAGAGCGACTACATGGCGAGGCTCGCCGCCGCCTGAGGAATAGCCGGTGCCCAACGTCCGCGACTTCCGGACACGCATCCGCAGCGTCAGGAGCACCCAGCAGATCACCCGCGGCATGAAGCTGGTGTCGGCGGCGAAGCTGCGCCGGGCGCAGGACCGCATCCTGGCGGCGCGCCCCTACGCGAAGAAGATGCTCGAGGTCCTCTCGTCGCTGGCGGCGCGCGTGGACCCGGAGCGCCACCCGCTCCTGGCGCGCGGCCCCGAGGAGAAGGTCCTCCTCGTGGTGATGACGGCGGACAAGGGACTGTGCGGCAGCTTCAACACGAACATCCTGAACCAGGCGAAGAGCGTCCTGGAGCGGATGCGCGACCGGCAGGCGCGGGTGGATCCCATCGGGCGCAAGGCGCGCGACTGGTTCCGGCGGCGCCGGTACCCGACGCGCCGCGTCCTGGTGGACATCTTCCGCAACGTCACGCCGGAGCACGCCCGGGACATCGCCTCCGATCTGATCGGCGGGTTCTGCCGGCGCGAGTTCGACGCGGTCTACCTGGTGTACAACGAGTTCAAGTCGGTCATCCAGCAGCGGGTGGTGACGGAGCCGCTCCTGCCGATCCCCCGCGGCGCCTTCGCGGCGGAGGGCGCGGCCCACGAGGACTACCTCTACGAGCCGGCGGCGGCGGATCTCCTGGACGCGCTCCTGCCGAAGCACGTCGAGGTCCAGGTGTTCCGGGCGCTCCTGGAGTCGGCGGCGGCCGAGCACGGCGCCCGCATGACCGCGATGGAGAACGCGACGCGCAACGCCGGCGAGATGATCGAGACGCTCACGCTGCAGATGAACAAGATCCGCCAGGCCTCCATCACCAAGGAGATCCTGGAGGTCGTCAGCGGGGCGGAGGCCCTGAAGTAGGCGGCCGCCCCGGCGCCAAGGGCCTGTCCGGGCATTGGGGGGATGCGGAGCGTGCGCACGCGGCTGAGGAGCGGGGAGGAAGTCGTGGCCCTCGTCCGCCGCCACTGGATCGTCCTCAGCGGGCCGGTCGCGGGCACGCTGTTCCTTGCCGGCTGCCTGGTCGCGGCGTACTTCGTCGAGCGGCCCTACCTGGTGCCGGCCGTCGGCGCGCTCCTGGCGGTCTCCGCTGCCTGGACCTTCTGGCGTTGGCTCGACTGGCGCTGCGATCTCTGGGCGGTGACCTCGCAGAGGGTGATCGACGAGTCGGGGGTGCTGGCGGTCCGGATGGTCGACAGCCCGCTCGACAAGATCCACAATGTCGCCTGCGAGCAGTCGCTCTGGGGCAGGCTGCTGGGCTACGGCACGCTGAACATCCAGACAGCCGCCGAGGCCGGATCGACGACAATCCGGGAGGTGGCGGGGCCGCGGGACCTGAAGGAGACGATCCTGGAGGCCCAGGAGCGCTCCAAGGGGGCGGCGGGGGGCGGGTTCGCGGCGCGAGAGGCCGCGGGGCCGGGGGCGACCAGGGAGTGCCCCTACTGCGCGGAGACGATCAAGGCGAAGGCGACGGTCTGCCGGTTCTGCGGCCGCGCCGTCTGAACGGGAGAAGGAGAAGGAACAGGTCTCATGAGCGCCGGCAAGGTCGTGCAGATCATCGGTCCCGTGGTGGACATCGAGTTCACGGAGGAGAACCTCCCCCCCATCTACAACGCCCTGCGGATCACGAGCGAAGGCTTCGACGTGCCGGCGCCGATCGACGTGACGGTCGAGGTCGAGCATCACCTCGGGGAAGGGCGGGTCCGCTGCGTCGCGATGGAGCCGACCGACGGCATGGTGCGCGGCATGAAGGCCATCGACACCGAAGCGCCGATCAAGGTGCCGGTCGGCAAGGAGATCCTCGGCCGGGTGATGAACGTCCTCGGCAAGCCCGTGGACAAGCTGGGCCCGATCAAGGCGCAGCAGGAGCTGCCGATCCACCGCGAGGCGCCGAGCTTCGAGGAGCAGAACACCGAGCTGCAGATGTTCGAGACCGGCATCAAGGTCGTAGACCTGCTGGAGCCGTACCTGAAGG
>JACQNT010000097.1 GCA_016202915.1 Acidobacteriota bacterium | reverse complement strand
TTCGCCGAGCCGACCGTCCTCGCGCGCGCCCGCAACGAGCGCACCAAGACTCCCGGCACCTACATCGCGGTGCTCGCGCTCCGCAAGCCTCGGTAGACGATCCCGCCGCCGGCGCCTGACCGCGCCGTTCTGCGTCCTTCGACTGGACGGGCCGCGGCGCCATGTAGCGGGGTGGTGACGCCGGCGGCGGCGCAGAAGACGGAAGGAGTCTCTGCAGCGCGCATGTGAGCATCGTCAAGGAAGCCGGGCCGATAGGGGGGGCGGGGGCAGAGTGACTCTCTCATAGGGGCGGGGCTCCGTCCCCTTCCGCTCGCACTGGCGGCGCTCGAGCCCGTCCTGGCACCGGACGCAGGTCCGCACCTCAGGCACGGCGTGCAGTCGCGCCCGCGAGATCGGCTCGCCGCACTCCGCGCAGGTGCCGTACTCACCTCGGTTCAACCGGTCGAGCGCCTCCGACAGACGGTTCACGCGCTCCAGCAGCAGCTCGCGCGTCGCGAAGCCGATCTCCCGACTCTCGTTGGCCTGGATCACGTCCACCTCGTCGGCCAAAGTGGAGCTGTCCCCGATCGCCCCGCACAGCTCATCGACCGCCACCGCCCCGCCCATCCGGCGGAGGCGGAATACTGCCATCCTCAGGTGCTCCTCGAGCCGCTTCCTGATGTTGTCGTCCATGGTCGACCTCCCGGCGGATCCGCGATCTGTGCGACTTCAACGACGTGGCCATCCACGCTCGAGTAACCCCGCTCGCGGCGTCGTCCGCCAACTGGCCGCCCCTCGCATGGTGGATGGTCCGGCACACGGTCACGCCTCAGCGGAAACTGAGGCGTCCATCGTCGTCGCCCTCCTTGCAGCCAGGTGATGTGGAGTCTAGCGGCTGTGGAAGGCGCGGAAATCCGGCAGGCCCCGCAATTGGAGGTCAGAAAATCCCGGGTGGCCAAACATCAGGATCGGCGGGCGTGGCCAGGAAGGGCCCGGACCCTCGTATCAGGGATTTCACACCCCCGGATTCACCCGGTCACCCAATTGCTCGGGGAACGTCTCGTGGCGGAGAAATAGCTTACGAAGACCACGGTCGGCCATCCGACCGAGAGCAGGTCTGGCGGTGAGCGAGCACATCCTGGACACTCCGTCGGTCGCGCGCTCGTACTGCCCGGGGTGCGAGCCGACGGCGGACTCCGTGAAGGAGATCCTCGACGTGCGCTGGTGCGACGCGCACCATCCGGAGGTTGACGGCGCCGAGGACGAGAAGCTCATCGCGAACGCGTACCTGTCTGGATCCGCCGAAGCCGGCGGCGACCCCAACAGGGCCGTGTGCGACTTCGTGCACCGGAAGAAGAAACCGTGAGCGACGCGTACGATCTCGATCTCGGCGCCGGCGTCACGGCGCGCTTCTTCCGCCCCGAGGGGGAGCATCGCGAGAGCCTCGGAACTCCAAACACCCTTTCGCGGCCGCCACCCCGTGCCTCCTGCCCCCCGGCCGCGCGCCACGATCGCGCCCCCGGCGGCCCCCGTCAAGCGCCTCCGGGAGGGCGAGGCCCCGTGGCGGGGCTCAGCAACGGAGTTCCTTCGACACCCCTCCCCCCGTTGAGGCATTTGGAACCAAAATCTGGAACCAAACCGGGCCGCACATCGGAGCCATCGCGCAAGCCCTCGAAAAACGTGGTGAGCCGTCAGGGATTCGAACCCTGGACCCCCTGATTAAAAGTCAGGTGCTCTACCGACTGAGCTAACGGCTCCTGCGCCCGATTCTACCGCTATTGCTGGCGGTCAAGCTCGCGTGAGAACGCCGGGATGCCGCGCGCGATGAGGGTTGCGAGGGCTGCGGGGATCGGTCTCACGACCACTCCTCCCCGGGCGCCCGCTGGACCGTCAGGACGCCCAGGACGGCATAGCCGCGCGCGCGGAGCTGCTTGTCGATCTCGGGTCGGGCGCGACGCTCGGCCTGGCGCCGTTCGCGCTTGCGCGGGCGAGCCCGCCGCCGGCGCCGCTCGGCGACCCGGCGGTCGAGGACCACCTGCACCAAGTCGTCGTCCACGAAGGTGCGCCGGAGCGAGTCGTGGAGCGCCCGGCGGCTCCGCCCGACGATGAACAGCAGCCGCCGGAGCTTCGGAGGCGCCACGCGCTAGAAGAGGCTCGACCGCACGGAGGGGAACCAGCGGAGGAGTGGCGAGTCCTCGCAGAGGATCGTCTCCTCGCGCTGCGCCCCGGTGGAGATCAGGCAGAACGGCGCCCCGATCAGCTCCTCGAGCCGCTCGAGGTAGCGCCGCGCCTTCGCTGGTAAATCGGCCTCGTTCTTGGCGCCGCCCGTGGG
>JACQNT010000096.1 GCA_016202915.1 Acidobacteriota bacterium | reverse complement strand
GAGAAGGGGTTCCGCGGCGTCGTGGACCTCGTGACCTCGAAGGCCTACCTGTACCAGGAGGACGAAAGCGGCAGGCAGCAGGTCGAGGATGTTCCGGCCGACCTGGACGCCTCCGTCAAGGAGGTGCGCGAGAAGCTGATGGAGATGGTGGCCGAGGTCGACGACACCCTGCTGGAGAAATTCTTCGAATCGGGAGAGCTGTCCCAATCAGACCTAATGATGGGGCTCACGAAGGGCGTCAAGCAGAGGAGGATCTTCCCGATCTTCTGCGCCTCGGCCCTCATGAACATCGGCGCCCACCCGATCCTGGACGCCGCCGTGGCCCACCTGCCCCATCCGGGCGAGCGCGGCCCGTACAGGGGGGAGAACCCGAAGGACAGGGCGGCGATCGAGCGCCAAGGGACGCCGGAGGAGCCCTACTCCGCCTTCGTCTTCAAGACGATCGCCGACCCGTACTCGGGGAAGATCTCCCTGTTCCGCGTCTACTCGGGAACGATCCGCTCCGATTCCACCGTGGACAACGCCAGCCGGGAGACCCACGAGCGGCTGGGCTCGATCCTGATCCTGCAGGGGAAGGAGTCGCAGGCGGTGGCGGAGGTGCGGGCGGGGGACATCGCCGCCGTCCCGAAGCTCAAGGAGACGGGCACCGGGGACACGCTGGCGGACAAGAACGCGCCGATCGTCTACCCCCGGGTCACCTTCCCGGAGCCGTCGATCGCCTTCGCCCTGCAGCCGAAGTCGCGCGGGGACGAGGAGAAAATCTCCTCCGTCCTGCAGCGCGTGGTCGAGGAGGACCCGACGATCCAGTTCCGGCGCGACGCGCAGACCCACGAGCTGATCCTCGCCGGCAACAGCGACCAGCACGTCGAGGTCACGGTGGCCAAGATGAAGAAGAAGTTCGGCGTGGAGGCGGTCCTGCACGCCCCGAAGGTCCCCTATTTCGAGACGATCAAGAGGAAGGCGGAGGCCCAGGGAAGGCACAAGAAGCAGACCGGCGGCCACGGCCAGTACGGCGACTGCCGGATCCGCCTCGAGCCGCTGCAGCGCGGCGCCGGCTTCGAGTTCGTCGACGACATCTTCGGCGGCTCCATCCCCAAGAACTTCATCCCGTCGGTCGAGAAGGGGATCCAGGAGGCCCGTTCGCACGGCTTCCTGGCCGGCTACCCCGTCGTGGATTTCCGCGTCGTGCTGTTCGACGGCTCCTACCACACCGTCGACTCCTCCGACATCGCCTTCAAGATCGCCGGCTCACTCGCCTTCAAGAAGGCCATGGAGGAGGCGGGGCCCACGATCCTCGAGCCGATCATGAACGTCGAGATCACCGCACCGGAGCAGTACATGGGCGACCTGATGGGAGACCTCAACTCGCGGCGCGGGCGCGTCCAGGGGATGGACAGCAAGGGCTCGATGCAGGCGATCAAGGCCCAGGTGCCGATGAGCGAGATGCTGACCTACGCCTCGTCTCTCAAGTCGATCACGGGCGGCCGCGGCTCCTACCGCATGACGATGTCCCACTACGAGGAAGTCCCCGCCCACCTCCAGGCGAAGATCATCGCCGCCCACAAGGCCGCCAAGGAAGGCAAGGAAGCGACAGCGCAGCACTGACGGGGGGAGCGGGCCGCCGCCACGCCGCGGGACCGTGCGGAAGTGAGCGGGGGACCCGCGCGGAGCGGTGCGGGTCGCGAACGTAGCCGAGGCGAGCGCAGCCGCCGGCTGCGCGGAGCCGTGCCCCGCGGCGTGGCGGCGGCCCGCTTCACCCGGTCAGGGCGGTGACGTCGACCATCCCCATGAGGATCCGCGGCGTGATCGGGCCGGGGCGGGCCGCCAGTTCCCGCGGCAGGCCCCGCAGATCGATCTCCTGCTCCCGCGGGACGCCGAGGGTGGCGATCTGCGCCGCCGCCCGCGCCAGCAGCCCCGGATCGCAGGCGGCGGGATCCGTGTACAGGGTGACCGAGCGTCCCCTCAGCCGCACGAATCCGGCGGCGCGCTCCCCGTCGCGCACCCACCACGCGCCCCACGTGCTCCCGCGGGAACGCGGCGTGTGCCCGGGGAAGAGGCGCAGCCAGAGAGGCCCAATGGCGCGCGCGTAGAGATCGAACAGCGCCGCCTGTCCCGCGCTCGACGCGGGCTCGAGGCGCACCGGCGGCGCGGCCGGTCCGATCGTGGTCAGGGCGCCCAGCCCGGCCTTCCCCTGGATCTCCGGCGCCGCCTCGAAGCCCAGCCGCAGGTGGGCCAGGATGGAGGCCTCGTTGCCCCAGTCCACGTAGGAGTAAAGCCGCCGGATCCCCGGGACGAGGCGCGTCCCCTCCCGCAACAGCAGCCTGCCGATCCCCGCGCGCCGCCGCGCCGCCGCCACGCGCCACAGCCCGAACACCCAGGTGGCCGGATCGCGCCGGGAGCGCACGAAGTGCACGCTCCCGACGACCGTCCCGGTCGTCGCGTCCTCGGCGACCAGGCCGCAGGCGAGGGTGCCGTTCAGGAACCACCGCAGCCGCCCGGAGATCGACGGCGCGAGGATCTCCTCCGCTCCCGGAGGATGACCGAGCTTCAGGAGAGCGGCGCGATCGGCCCGGCGGGAGAAGCGCACGCGGATGGCGCCGCTCTGCCTCTCCCCGGCGACGCCGCGGCCCGCGGTCACGCGCCCCACAGCGCCCCGAGGCGCGGCAGATCCCGCCCCAGGATCCAGGTCCAGAAGAGCGCCTCCGCCAGGAGGAACAGGCCGAGGGCCCGGACCGACCGGCCCGCGCGCAGGCTCCCGTCCCAGGCCTCCGGGAGGGCGACGCAGAGGAAGGGCAGGAGCGGCACGTGGAAGCGATCGTCGCCGAAGAAGACCAGGTGCACCAGGACCAGGTTCAGGAGCACCGCCAGAATGAGGTCCTTGACCGGCGAGCGCAGCGGCCCCAGGAGAGCGAACAGCCCGCCGCCCAGGAGGAGGAACCACGCGAGGTTCTCCAGCGCCGCGAAGGAGAGATCGATCAGGAGGCTCCGCCGCGGGAACTGCCTCCGCTTTACCGAAGACAGGAAGTCCCTCTCCGGCCCGAACAGGTGGCCGATCTTCGCGGGGCCCAGGGCGAGGCTGCGCGCCGGGTGCTCGAGGATGTATCGCCACCCCTCCCGATATCCCGCCGTCCCCACCTCGCGCTCGGGGACGCCTTCCCACACCGCGTAGTCCATCACCGGGATCTGCGAGCCGTCGGTCTGCGCGTTGAACGACTTCCAGAAGTTGTACCCCCCGTTCGTGCCGATCAGCGCGGGGACCCCGTGGAGAGCGTTGCGCGCCGCCCACGGGAGCACCACGATCAGGATCCCCGCCGCGAGCATCGCCCCTTTCCGGATCGCGGCCACCCCCTGCCGCCGCGCCAGGCCGATGCCGGCCAGGAGCACGGGCAGGAGGAGAAACTCCGGGCGCGCCAGGACCGCGATGCCGAGGATCGACCCCGCGACGAGCGTGCGGCGGGCGCCGGCCGGCCGGGGATCGCTCCAGAGGACGGCGAAGCCGAGCAGGAGCAGGATCACGAGCGACTCGCTCCGGATCCTGCCGTCGTAGTGGGCGAGTCCAGGCAGGAGCGCGGCGATCCAGGCCGGCGCCGTGCCCGACCCCGGTCCCAGGTGACGCTCGGCCAGGCGGTGCACCAGGACGATGCTCGCGAGCGACAGGCAGGCGCCCAGGAGGCGGGCGGTCAGGACGCCGTCCCCCAGGACCGCGCGCACGCCGGCGAGGAAGAGCGGGTAGAGCGGCGGCAGAAAGGGGACTTCCTCCAGGCCGCGTTCCGCCAGGCTCCAGAATCGGCTCTCGTCAAGGGACAGATCGAGGGGGCTCGTCCACGCGATCAGGGCCAGGCGCGCCGCCAGGCCGGCCAGAAGCGGCGCGACGAGCGCGCGCCAGGCCGGCGGGAAGGCGCCCCTCAACACTTCCTCGCGTCAGGCGTCCGCACGGGTCCGATACTGGCGGATGTACCGATCGAGGTTCTCCCGGTCAACCAGGCTGAGGATCTCGATGCGACCGGCCGGGAGACGACGATAGAAGAGCCGCACGTCCTGGGCGACGTAGATCCGGTACAGTCCATCGGCGCCCTGCATCTGCTTGGCATCGAGACCGGGGTGCGTGAAGTCCTGGGACAGCAGCAGGATCTTCTCGAAGGCGGTCCTCACCATCCGCAGCTCCCAGCCACGGATCGAGTCGTAGAACTCGGGGGACAGCACGGGCACGGCGAATGCGGCTGGGGGTTCCCTGGGCCGCTCTTGCGCCGCAGGTGCGGGCGGATGGGCGGGTGAGGCGTCGGCCTTGAGCCGGGTCAGCAGCTCCGCCTCGCGGCGACGCGCGGCGGAAAGATCGGCCCGCAGCGATTCCACCAGCCGCGCGAGGCGCGTGGCCTCCACCGCGGCCCGCCTCGCGGCTTCCGCCGCGTCCGTGTCCCGCTCCACCTCGAGGGAGGATCGGGCCTCCTCGGAGGCGCGCAGCCGCACCTGTGATTCCGCCAGATCCTCCTTGACGCGCGCCAGCCTCTCCTCCTTGAGAGCCGCTTGCCTGCGCTCCTCGAGAAGGAGCGCCTTCTGCGCCTCCAGGCCCCGCGCCAGGGCCGAAGCGCGCGACTCCGCCTCCTTGAGGCGCGACCGCAACCCGTCCCGGGAGCCTCCGACCGCGGAGCGATCCGGCGCTCCCGCCGGAGGCAGACTATCGCGCCTGTCCTCCTGCACGGTTCCGATGACGTCACCGAGGAAGCGGATGTAGTCGTCCAGGGCGCTCGCAGCCGCCTTCCTGACCTTCTCGACCGGATGTCCGAAGAACTGCCACAGGAGCGGGACCACGGCGGCCTCCGGTGGGGCCGCCGCCAGCCAGGTCATGAGGCCGACCAGGGGGGGCCGTAGAGATCCAGCCGGAATCAGGAACGACGGGCGGCAGGCGTCGTCGAGGTCTTCATCGATGAGGCGCGTGACGCGCGGGCTGATGTCGTACTCTTCGGCCAGGGCACGGGCGAGATCCGCTCCGGGGATCTTCTCCAGGCGATAGCCGGGAAAGCTCAGGCCCAGCCTGCGGCAGGCTTTCCTGAGCGCGGCAGGCGGAAGAGCCAGCAGGAGGAAGGCGGCTCTCTGTTGCGCCGCAAGGTCGAGCAATTTTCCTTTGACGGGGCCGGACACGGTGACCTCGCGGCTGGAACTATACCACCTCCTCGCGGCCCCCCCCGCGGTCGCGCCGTTCCTTGACCGTGATCTCTGGCCGCCCCTATAATGACGCGCTTTCGCGGAGAACGCGTGATCACGACCACCATCAAGGGCATCGGTGCCCATGAGGGGCAAGAGGTCCGGGTCCGGGGCTGGCTCTACAACAAGCGGGAGAAGGGGAAGATCGCCTTCCTGATCCTGCGCGACGGCACCGGGTACCTGCAGGCCGTCTCGTTCCAGCCCGAGGCGCCGCCGGGCGCGTTCGCGGCCTGCCAGCGGGTCACCCAGGAATCGTCCCTGACGGCGACCGGCACGATCCGCCGGGACGAACGGGCCCCGGGCGGCTACGAAATGGCGCTGACCTCGGTGGCCATCCACCAGATCGCCCAGGACTATCCGATCAGCCCCAAGGAGCACGGCCCGGAGTTCCTCCTGGACCATCGGCACCTGTGGCTGCGCTCGTCGAAGCAGCACGCCCTGCTGCGCACCCGCAGCGAGATCTGCCAGGGGATCCGGGAGTTCTTCCACCAGCGCGATTTCGTCCTGATCGATTCGCCCATCCTGACGCCGGCCGCCTGCGAGGGGACCTCGACCCTCTTCGAGACCGACTACTTCGGAGACCGGGCCTACCTCAGCCAGTCGGGGCAGCTCTATCTCGAGCCCGCCTGCCTGGCGTTCGGCAAGGTGTACTGCTTCGGCCCCACCTTCCGCGCCGAGAAATCGAAGACGCGCCGGCACCTCACCGAGTTCTGGATGGTCGAGCCGGAGGTCGCCTACGCCGAGCTGCCGGATCTCCTCGAGCTGGCGGAGGACCTCGTCGTCGCGCTCGTCGGCCGGGCCCTGGAGCGCTGCGGTCCCGACCTGAAGACGCTCGAGCGGGACACCGCGAAACTGGAGAAGGTGCGCAAGCCGTTCCCCAGGATGACCTACGACCAGGCGGCGGCGATCCTCCTCCGGCCCGAGAGCGCGGCGCGGGCGAAGGCGCAGGACGCGCCGCCTTTCCAGGCGGGGAGCGACTTCGGCGGGTTCGACGAGACGGTGCTGACCGAAGGCCTCGATCGCCCGGTCATGATCACGCACTACCCGTCGGCCCTCAAGGCTTTCTACATGCAGCCCGACCAGGCGGATCCCGGCCGTGCCCTGTGCGTCGATGTCCTCGCCCCGGAAGGCTACGGAGAGATCATCGGCGGCAGCCAGAGGATCCACGACTATGACCTGATGCTGCGGCGGATCGAGGAGCACCGGCTGCCGGTCAAGGCGTTCCAGTGGTACCTCGATGTCCGCAAGTACGGCTCCGTGCCGCACGGCGGCTTCGGGATGGGGATCGAACGGTTCGTTGCCTGGATCGGCGGCGTCCACCACCTCCGCGAGGCGATCCCGTACCCGCGCACGCTCAACCGGCTCTATCCTTGAGGACCCGGACGTCGATGAGAGGACCAGGCGCGTGATCAAGGTCGGCATGGTCAGCCTCGGCTGCCCCAAGAACCTGGTGGACAGCGAGGTGATGCTCGGCACCCTGAAGGCCGGCGGCTACGCCGTCACGCCGGACCCCGCCGAGGCCGACATCATCGTGGTCAACACCTGCACCTTCATCGAGCCGGCGCGCCGCGAGTCGGTCGAGACGATCCTGGAGATGGCCGAGTACAAGAAGGCCGGGCGCTGCCGCAGGCTGGTGGTCGCCGGGTGCATGGTGCAGCAAAACCACGATGAGCTGAAATCGGCCGTGCCGGAGATCGACGCCCTGGTCGGCCTCAACGACATCGAGCGGATCGCCGAGGCCTGCTCGCTCGAGGCCGGCGCCCGCTTCGAGGCCAGCCGGTCGGTGGCGCGCTACCTGTACACCCACGACGCTCCGCGGATGCTCGCGACTCCCGGCCATACCGCCTACGTCAAGATCTCGGAGGGGTGCGACCACGCCTGCTCCTTCTGCGCCATCCCCTCGTTCCGCGGGCTGCAGCGCTCGCGCCCGATCCCTTCGATCGTGGAGGAGGCCCGGCGGCTGGCGCGCGGCGGCGTCGTGGAGATCAACCTGATCGCCCAGGACACGACCGACTACGGCGCCGACCTGGGAGACGGATCGTCGGCCGCCGATCTCATAAGGTCCCTGGACGGCGTCGAGGGGCTGCGCTGGATCCGCGTGCTGTACGCCTACCCGAACCGCATCACGCCGGAGTTCATCGAAGCCCTCGCCTCCTGCGGCCGGGTGGCGCGCTACCTCGACGTTCCCCTGCAGCACGCCGACGCCGCGATCCTCGCGGCGATGCGGCGCGGCGGGAACGCCCGGGGCCACATGCGCCTCGTCGAGACGCTGCGCCGGCGGGTCCCCGGAATCGCCCTGCGCACGACGTTCATCGTCGGCTTTCCGGGGGAGACCGAAGACCGGTTCCGGGCCCTCTGCCGCCTGGTCCAGGAGGCCGAGTTCGACCACGTCGGCGCGTTCGCCTATTCGGAGGAGAAGGGAACCGCCGCGGCCCGCCTGCCGGACGACGTCCCCGCCGAAGTCAAGGAGGAGCGCAGGGCCGCTCTGATGGCGATCCAGGAAGGGATCGCGGCGCGCCGCAACCGGGCGATGGTCGGGCGCACCGTGGACGTTCTGGTCGATGGCCCGCACGAGGAGAGCGACCTGATCCTGTGCGGCCGGACGGAAGGGCAGGCCCCCGAGATCGACGGGCGGGTGATCCTCACCGATTCCCCCGGGCCCCTGCGCGCCGGCGATCTCGTCCCTGTCCGGATTGCCGAGGCGCACGCCTTCGACCTGGTCGGGGCGGCGGTCCTCGCCTCGCCCGCCGGGTCGGCCGCGGCGGCGCCGGCCACGTCGGCGCCGTGACGGGACGTCTTCGCCCCCTCGAGGCCTGCGCCCTGGCCATCGCCACCCTGTTCGGAGCCGGGCGCTCGCCCGTCGCCCCCGGGACGGCCGGCACGCTCGCGGCGGTCCCGCTGGTCTATCTCGCCGGTCGCCTGCTGCCGGAGTGGGGTTTCGCCGCGGCGACCGTCGCGCTGGCCCTCGTCGGCGTGTGGGCCGCGGATCGGGCGGCCCGCGTCCTGGCCCGCAAGGACCCGGGCGCCGTGGTGATCGACGAAGCGGCGGGGTTCTTCGTGACGCTCCTGTTCCTCCCGGTCGGCGCGTTCACGCTGGGCGCGGGGTTTCTCCTGTTCCGCGCCCTGGACATCCTCAAGCCTCCCCCAGCGCGCCGGGCGGAGCGCCTGCGGGGCGGCTGGGGGATCGTCGCGGACGACCTGGTCGCCGGATTCTACGCGAACCTGGCCCTGCGCCTGGCGCAGGCCGCGTACGCCCGGTTCGCGGCATGAAGGTCTTCAGCGACGTCCCCACCCTGCGCGCCCACCTCGAAGGCGCGGTGGGGACGATCGGGAACTTCGACGGGCTGCACCGGGGCCACCGGGCGATCCTCGAGCGGGTGCTGGCGCGCGGCCGCGCCGACGGCCACCCCACCCTCCTGGTCACCTTCGATCCCCACCCGCTCAAGGTCCTGGCGCCCGAACGCGCCCCGCGCTTGATCACGAGCCCGCGGCAGAAGCTGGCCCTCCTCTCGGCGACCGGGATCGATTTTCTCCTGGTCCTGCCGTTCACCCTGGAGCTGGCGGAGGTGACCGCCGAGCGCTTCGCGCGGGAATACCTCCTGGAGGGGCTGGCGCTGCGCTGCGTCTACGTGGGGCAGAACTTTAATTTCGGCAAGGGGAGAGCCGGCAACGCCGACCTGCTGGTGCGGCTGTGCGGCGATCTGGGGATCGGCGCCCAGAAGGTCCCCGAGGTCCGCTCCCTCGGAAGCCCGATCAGCAGCAGCCGGATCCGCAGGGCGCTCCTCGGAGGGGAGGTGGAGCTCGCCGGCGAACTCCTCGGCCGGCCCTACGGCATCGAAGGGACGGTGGTCCACGGCGAGTCGCGCGGCGCGGCGCTCGGCTTCCCGACAGCCAACCTGGACACGCCGAACGAGCTGATGCCTCAGGACGGCGTGTACATCACGGAGGCGGTGATCGACGCGGGCCGCTTCCCCGCCGTCACCAACATCGGCTCCCGCCCGACCTTCGCGGGGGCCTCCTACGCGGTCGAGACGCACGTGCTCGACAGCCCCGGGGACCTCTACGGCCGCCCGCTCGAGGTGCGCTTCCACGCGCGCCTGCGCCAGGAACTGAAATTCGCCTCCCCGGCGGCCCTCATCGATCAGGTGCGGCGGGACATCGAAAGGGCGCGCGAGTTCTTCCGGGGCGGCGGAGCGATCAGGGATCCTTGAATAGTCTGTTGAAGCGGTCGCGCGCCGACTCCTCTTTCGCGGCGGCCCGGCCGCCCGGCGCGGCCCTGTCGGCGAATACGAAGAACTCGCAGAAGTTGCCGCGCTCCTTGTCGGCCACCCATTCGGCCTGCGGCTCGGAGCACTGGTTGCTGACGCCGGGATCGTAGAAGCGGCAGTTGCGGCAGCAGCGCAGGTCCTGCGAGCAGCGCCCGCACTCGTCCTCGCGCAGCACGCGCCGCTCCGCGGCGACCTCCGCTCCGCACCTGAAGCAGTGGCGCATCGCCTCTCCGCGGCCGAGTATAGCAAATCGTGTTATGATGCGCCGCGGGTCGCCGCGCCTCTCTCCGGGGCGCCGGATCACGATGCGCAGTTCCTCCACGAACAAGGCCGCGGCCCGGTTCCCGGCCCCGGCCGCCGCGGGAGTCGCCGCCCTTGGGACGATTCATCACCTTCGAAGGGATTGAGGGGTCCGGAAAAACGACGCAGATCCAGCTCCTCTCGAACCACCTCGAGGAGCGGGGGATCGACCACCTGCTGACGCGCGAGCCGGGAGGCACGCCGATCGGCAACCAGGTGCGCAAGCTGGTCCTCAACCCGGCGCACAGCGCCATGACGCCTACCTGCGAGCTGCTTCTCTACGCCGCGGCCCGGGCGCAGCACATCGAGCAGGTGATCCGCCCGGCGCTCGACGAAGGCCGCCTCGTCCTGTGCGACCGCTTCAGGGACGCGACCTTCGCCTACCAGGGGCACGGTCGCGGCCTGGGGCTCGACCTGATCCGCTCCCTGCACGCGCTCGAGGTCCTTTCCCTGAAGCCGGATCTGACGCTGATCTTCGACCTCGACGCGCGCGCCGCCCTGGAGCGCGCCCGGGGGCGCGACTCCACAACCCCCAGGGACGAGACGCGCTTCGAGCAGGAGGACCTGCCGTTCCACGATCGCGTGCGTCAGGGATACCTCGCGCTGGCGCGGGAGGAGCCGGCACGCTGCGTCGTCCTCGAGGCGCGCGGATCGGTCCCCCTCGTGCAGCAGCGCGTGGTTGCCTGCGTGGAGCGCTTCCTGGGTGCGCCGGCGCCCGGGGGGTGACCGCGTGACGCCCGCCGCGGGACCGGGTCCCTTTCCGGAGATCGTCGGGCAGCCACGGGCCACCGGGGTCCTGGGACGCGCCCTGTCCTCGGGCCGCCTCTTCCCTTCCCTCATCTTCCACGGCCCCCCGGGGACCGGGAAGCTCGCAACCGCCTTGGCGTTCTGCCGCGCGCTGATCTGCCCCGAAGGGGCGGGCCACCCCCGCGATCGCTGCCGCGCCTGCCGGCGCATCGACGAGCGGGCGCTCGTCCACCCCGATGTCTGCGTGGTGTTCCCGGAGACCAGGAAGAAGTTCGAGGAGGGAGAGCCGGAGACGGAGGGCGCGGCCTCCCTCGACCTCCAGGAACGTCAGGCGGAGGCGGCGGCCAACCTCGCCTGGCAGGTCCTCATCGACCGGATCCGGCAGGCGATCCGGTTCCTGCATCGGCGGCCGTCGGAAGGGACGCGGTCCGTCCTGATCGTCGATCAGGCGAACCGGATGGACGCCCCGGCGGCCAACGCCCTTCTCAAGATCCTCGAGGAGCCGCCGCCGCACGCCGTCCTGATCCTGACGACCTCTTCCCTCCACGCCCTCCTGCCGACCATCAGGTCCCGCTGCCGGGCCGTGCCGTTCCAGCTCGTGTCGCGATCGGAGATCACCAGCTACCTGGTGGAGAAGCGCAGCATGGGGCCGGAGGAGGCGACGCTGCGATCGGGCCTGTCGGGAGGCCGGATCGGCGCGGCGCTGGACCTCGATCTGGAGGAGTTCCGCCGGCGCCGGGAGGATCTCTTCAAGGTTTTGGAGGAGCTGGCGCGGCGAGGCGACCCGGGGATCGTGGTCGCCCGCGCCGAGGTCCTGGCGCGCGGCGCGGCGTCCCTGGAGGAGGGCCTCGAGATCCTCATGACGATCCTGCGCGATCTCCTGCTCCTCGGCGCCGCGCTCGAGGCGGGCCCCGAGGCCGCGGCGGAGGCCGCGCCCGGGCTCATCAATTACGACCTGGCGCCACGTCTCGCGGACCTGGCAGCGCGCCTGGGCCCCCGCGGCCCGGACCTGATCCAGGGCCTGGAGAGAACGCTCGAGGCGATCCGGCGGAAGGGGAACCGGCAGCTCCTGGTGGAGGATTTCTTCATGGGCCTGCTGCCCGGCGCCGCCCTCCCTGCTCCGCCCGACTGATCCGGTCACCGTGTCGTTCATCCTGCGCTATCTCCGCCACTACCGCAGAGACTTTCTCCTCGGCCTGATCTGCCTCCTGGCGACGAACGTCCTGGCGCTCGCCGTCCCGTGGATCCTGAAGGAGACGATCGAAGGGCTCCGCCGCGGGGCCGCGCCGGGGCGCCTGGCGCAATACGTCCTCTTGATGGCCTGCATCGCGGCGATCCTGGCGGTCATCCGGAGCTGGTCGCGGCTGTTCGTGCTGGGCGCCTCCCGGCGCATCGTGTACGACG
>JACQNT010000095.1 GCA_016202915.1 Acidobacteriota bacterium | reverse complement strand
TACGCCGGCTGCGGCAGCCGCTCGAAGGTGCGCGGCCAGCCGGGCGCCCGCGTGCCGTCGGGGCGGATGACTGTCACGAGGCCCGAGGGGATCGACACCACCAGTTCCACCCTGCCGTCGGCGTCGAGGTCCGCCGCCACCCCGGCCCCCTCCCTGGGGCGGTAGTCGATGGTGCGGTGGAACAGGATCGGGAAGCCGGCGAGGAAGGGAGGGCTCTTCGGGATGCCTCCCTGCAGTCCCTGGATCGCCTGGCCGGCCGCCTCGCCGGACGTACCGGCCGGGCGGGGGGAGTCCCCTCCTGTCCAGAGGGCGAGGAGCGCCACAAGCGCGAGAACACGGGGCGCGGGCCGGGGCGGCGGAACTGGGGTCATATCGACCTCTGGGTGGTGGACAGAGAGCATATACCGCCCATCCGCCCGCCCGGCAACCCATTTCTGGGCCGAACTATCCCCGGTTTCTGATGGCAGCGCCTCCGCCTCGCGGGGCACGCGGTCGCCGCGCCCGGATCGGCACAAGGCGCCGACGGCCGCGTCGCCGCTCTGCTCTCGCGCGCCCGGCCGCGGTACACCCTGCGGCCACGGGCGCGCTGCGAGACGGCCCCGCGCGGCGGAGGCGCTGCCCCCCGCACCCGTGCCTTCTTCAGTCAACTGGGCGCGGTGGTCCCCTTCAGACGTGGAGTCGTCGAGTCGGTGAGCGGGTGGCCGGTCCGTGTGAGCCCCTCCCTGGGTCCGGTGGCGGCCGCTCCGTCTCGAGGGGGCGTGTCGGACCGAGCCCGTGGCCGCGCGGTGTGCCGCGGCCGGGCGAGGGAGACCCGAGGGGCGCCGCGCCGGTGGGCGGTTTGGGCCCATCCCGGCGCGGCGACGCCGTCCCCCACGAGGCGGAGCGGCCGCCACCAGAAAGTGGGGATGTCTCAGATTTCTGGGGTTGTGCCAGCGGGAGGAGATGGGATTAAATCCCCGCCATGGCGAGCCACGGCGCACCGGAGCCCGGCGTCCGCGTCCGTTTCGCCCCGAGCCCGACGGGCTTCCTGCACGTCGGAGGGGCCCGGACCGCCCTGTTCAACTGGCTGTTCACCCGGCGCCACCGGGGAACCCTGATCCTGAGGATCGAGGACACCGACGTCGCGCGCTCCACGGAGGAGAGCGTCCGGACGATCCTCGAAGGGCTGACCTGGCTCGGGATCGGCTGGGACGAGGGACCCTTCTTCCAGTCGCGCAGCCTGGAGGCGCACGGCGCCCTCGCGCGGCGACTCCTGGAGTCGGGGAGAGCGTACCGCTGCTTCTGCGGCGCCGCGGCTCTCGAGGCGAAGAGGAAGGCGGCCGAGGCGGAAGGGGCCGCCTGGAAGTACGACCGGACCTGCCTGCGTATCGATCCCGAGGAGTCCCGGAGGCGGCAGGCGGCCGGCGCGCCGGCGGTGATCCGCTTCCGGGTGCCCGACGGCGCGGTCTCCTGGGACGACCTGGTGCACGGACCGACCTCGTTCGACTCCTCCGTCATCGAGGACATCGTCCTGCTGCGCTCGGATGGTTCGCCGACCTACAACCTGTCGTGCGTCTCGGACGATCTCGAGATGCGCATCACCCACGTCATCCGGGGCGACGACCACATCAGCAACACCCCGAAGCAGATCCTCCTGTACCGCGCCGTGGCGGCGGAGCCGCCGCGCTTCGCCCACCTGCCCCTGATCCTCGGACCCGACAAAAAGAGGCTGAGCAAGAGGCACGGCGCCGTCTCCGTGACCGAGTACCGCGAGCGCGGCTACCTTCCAGAAGCATTGTTCAACTTCCTGGCGCTCCTCGGCTGGTCGCCCGGCGAGGGCCGGGAGAAGATGACCAAAGAGGAGATGATCGCCGGCTTCGCCCTGGAGGCGATCAACCGCAAGGGGGCGATCTTCGACGAGCAGAAGCTCGAGTGGCTCAACAGCCAGTACATCAACGATCTTGACCCGGCCCGGGTCGCGGCGCTCATTCGGGGCGACCTCGAGCGGGCGGGGCTGTTCGTGCACGACCTCGACGAGGGCGGGGCGCGGCGCGATTGGTTCCTGCACGTGATCCAGGCGCTCAAGACCCGCTCGAAGATCCTCCCCGACTTCGCGCGGGACATCCGGCCGTTCCTGTCGGACGATTTCGAGTACCGGCCGGAGGCCGTGGAGAAGCACCTCACGGCGGCGAAGGAGGGCGGCCCTCAGGGCGTCGCGGCGCGCATGCGCGCCCTGCGGGGAGCGCTCGCCGGCGTGTCGCCCTTCACCGAGGCCGCGACGGAGGAGGCGCTGCGGGCCCTGGCCGCGTCGCGCGACGAGCCGGCGGCGGCCTACATCCATCCGCTGCGGGTCGCCCTGGTCGGCACCGCGGTGAGCCCCGGAATCTTCACGGTCCTGGCCCTGATCGGCCGGGAGCGTGCCCTGGCGCGCCTCGACCGGGCCGTCTCCTTCCTCGAATCCGGCGACGCCGCGAGCCGGATTCGCCAATGAGCTGAGTCGTCCGCACCCTCGGTGCGGCCGCCACCGGACCGTGGAGCCGGCTCTCGCTGACCGGCGACACAGGCTCACAGCCTGGACAATTCCAGGACCGTGGGAATAGCCGCGCGCGTTGCTCCAGTAGGCGCGGGTGCGGAGGGCAGCGCCTCCGCCCCCAGAAGCCGAGGAGTCCTCAGCGCCGCGAGCGATTGACACCCTGCGGGCCTGCCGCTAGAATTCGCGCGCGTTCCGGGATCGTCTAACGGTAGGACACATGGCTCTGGACCATGGTATCGGGGTTCGAATCCCTGTCCCGGAACCAGCCCCGGTGGCGCTATCGTCTAGGGGTCAGGACGGATGGTTCTCAGCCATCAGACCGGGGTTCGAATCCCCGTAGCGCTACCACCGGACATCCTCCCGGCCTGCCCCGTCCGCCCGGCGGGGGAGGCCGGGTCTTCCCGGCGCGCGTGAGCCGCCGATCTTCCGGAGGGTGACGGTGAGCGACGAGAAGCCCAGCAAGGCCGAAGACGAGTACTTCGCGCGCTTGGAGTTCGAGCGCCGGCGCAAGGAGATCGAAGCGCGGCAGGCGAAGCTGCAGGATGAGGAGCGCGCCCGCCTGAAGCAGCTCCACCACATGCGCTGCCCCAAGTGCGGCATGGAGCTGGCGGAGGTCGAGTTCAAGGGGATCAAGGTCGATCGCTGCGTCGCCTGCAACGGCCTCTGGTTCGACGGCGGCGAGATCGACCAGGTTCTGGCGCAGGGGAAGAGCTTCTTCGGCAGGCTGGGCAACATCTTCAAGTGAGGGTGCGCTCCATCAGGCCGCGGGCCATCGTCGGCCGGAGTCGGTCCACGGTCTCCTGGCCGCTCCTGGCCCTGTTCCTGGTGGCGGCGTGCGGCGGCCCGGCCGCGCGGCGGGTGACGGGGGAGATCGCCCGCGCCGTGGAGGCCTGCCTCGCGGCGGGGAAGGAGCGGTTCGAGCACCAGGAGTGGGACCGGCTCCTCGCCGGAGGGACTCGCGACGGCCTCGTGGACTACCGCTTGATGCGGGAGCGGCGGACCGAGCTGGACGCTTACCTGGGGCGGGTCGCCAGCGCGCGGATCGAGCGCCTGGCGCCCGGTCATCTCGAGGCCCTGCTGATCAACGCCTACAACGCCCTCACGGTCCGGTCGATCCTCGACCACCCGGAGGCGACCTCCATCAGGCAGATTCCCGGAGTCTGGACGGTCGCCAGGCACCGTGTCGGGGGCTTTGAGGTGCCCCTGGACGACATCGAGCACCGGATCCTCCGGCCGTTCTTCCGGGATCCCCGCATCCACTTCGCCGTGAACTGCGCCTCGATGTCCTGCGCGCCGCTTCCTCCGTGGGCCTTCGACGGCGATCGGATCGACGACCAGCTGAAGGAGAGGACGAAGGCGTTCCTGGCCGACCCGCGCAACGTCCGCGTGGAAGGGGGGAAGCTGCGCCTATCCCGGTACTTCGACTGGTACGGAGAGGACTTCGTCGGACCGGGCTGGCGGGGCGCGGCCCCGACGACCACCGCCTACGTGGCGGCCTACGCCGCGCCGGAGGTGGCGCGCTGGATCGGGGGCCAGGGGGGCAGTCCGGCGATCGAGTTCCTGGAATACGACTGGTCGCTCAACGCGGCGCCTCCGGCCCCGGCGCCGTGAGCGCGGCCGCCACGCGCAGCAGCTCCGCGCAGGCCTTCTCGACCTGGTTCCTGCTCTTCGGATCCTTGAGCGCTCCTGCCTCGTCGAACGCCTGGTCGGCCCTCGGGATCAGGCCCATCTGCGGGATGACGATCGCGGACAGGGCGGTGAGGATGAGCCGCACCGCCAGGACCCCGCGCACGGCGCCGAACTGCCCGGGCGACGCCCCCATCAGCAGGACGACCTTCCCCTTGAACGGGTTGTCGGGAGGACGCGACGCCCAGTCGATGGCGTTCTTGAGGGGGCCGGGGACCGAGTTGTTGTACTCGGGAGTGGCGATCAGGATCGCGTCCGCGGCCGCGATCCTCGCCTTGAACCTCCGGGCGCCTTCCGGCAAGCCCTCCTTCTCTTCCAGGTCGCCGTCGTAGAGCGGCATCGCCACCTCGCGCAGGTCGAGGAGATCGATGTCGGCCCTGCTCCGCAACGTTTCGACGGCGACGTTCAGGAGCTTCCTGTTGAACGATCCGGCGCGGAGAGAACCGGCGAAGGTGAGGATCCTCACGGCACACCCGTCGTCAACGCCGCCTCAGGCCGCGGCGTCCGCCGCGGCGAGCAGGCGGTTCCCCTGGACCTGCAAGTGCGTCTCCAGGAACATCCGCGGGTCCTGCAAGGCCCGCAGGGCGCGCGGCATCCTCAGCAACCGCGGGATCAGCCAGGGAGAGAGAACGAGGGTCCGGAGACCCTGGGGAATGATCGCCGGCCGGAAGGCCACCTGGTTCGCCTCCTTGTAGACGCGCGCCACCTGCCCGTAGAACTCCACCGGGTCGAGCCGCGTGGCTGTCAGGGCGGTGAACAGCGAGAATGAGGGATGCCTCACGACGCGCCGATCGGCCAGCTCGGGATACGTCGCCAGCACCCGCCCGTACAGCTCCGTTCCCGGCAGGGGCGTCGCGATGGTGAAGTTGGCGGTTCGCATCCAGCGTCGATGCGCCTGCAGGAAGGCGACGATCTCGTCGAAATAGGCGCGCTCCGCATCGCACGGGATGACGAACTGGGCGGTGACGTAGGCGCCGGCCTCGGCGGCCCGCCGGATCGCCTCGCTGTTGGCGTCGACGGTGTTGCGCTTGCTGAACCTCTCCAGCAGATCGTCGGTCACCGCCTCGACCCCGAACAGGATCCGCTTCAATCCGCCCCTCCGGATCCAGGCCTTGAAGCGATCCTCCTGGCGCAGGTAGAGGTCGGTGCGCGTCTCGACCGTCAGCCAGAAGTCGCCGCGGCGCGGACGGAGCTCGCCGGCGATCCACTCCAGGAGCGGGTCGTAGAGATCCCGGATCTGCTGCTCGCTGGCCTGCATCCAGATGTCGTCGGCGAAGAAGAACCCGCGGACGGAGCGGGGCAGGGACCGAAGATCGTGCTTCACGTTCTCCAGCGAGGCCAGCGACACCCGGCGGCCGTGGGTCTTCCACACGCTGCAGAAGGTGCAGTCGAACGGGCATCCTTCGCTGGTCTGCCCGATCCCGGTGGACCGGAGTCCCTGGTAGTAGTTCCTCCAGTAGCGATCGGGAAGGAGATGCCATGCGTAGCGGCGCAGATCGCTCATCGCCGGAGCGGGCGGGCCGGGGTCGAGCCGCCAGCGCTCCCCTTCACGGTGGAAGAAGCCGGGGAAATGCCCGGGGGTCCGGCCCGTCTCGACGACCTCGGCGACCAAGGCCGCCAGCGCCCGGTCCCCACCCCGGAAGCAGATCAGATCGGCGGCGCTGTCGAGAAACGATTGTGGATCCTCCGACGGGGCGGTGCCGCCGAGGACGATGGCGGTCGAGGGACACGCGCGGCTCACGGCCGCCGCAATGTCGATCGCCTCGTCGCCGTTGGAGGTGAAGGTGACAGAGATCCCGACGACCGCCGGCGGCTTCCGGCGAATCCGCTCCAGGAGTCGGTCGCGCTCCCCGGGGATCCTCAGGTCGGCGATCTCCACCTCGGCCGCGGTGATCTGCGCGGCCAGACGGACCTGCGCCAGCGGCGGGTAGGCGGCGACGATCGGCAGGCCGAAGCGCCGGGTGATCGGGTTGATGTCGGGTTCGATCAGGACCACTCCGCGGGGCCGGGTCGGGGTCATCGTGCGCTTCTCGCCGAGGGCGGCGGGTCCCTCAGGGACAAGGCGTCTTGATCGGGTCGTCCAGGAAGTCCCGCGGGTCGGGGATCAGACTGCTGTTCCCGTAGGAGCCGGGCCCGCAGTTGTTGGCAGCCCGCGCGAGATAGTAAACCCCGTCTCCCTCCGGCGGATCCGGGCCGGGATCGGCCGTGGAGTTCGCCAGCTGATCGTTCTGCATGCAGTCCGCCAGCTCGTACGACCGGGATCCCCTGAGATCGAGCAACCCCCCGCGGACCACGTCGTAGAGAGTCGAGCTCCCGGAGGTCCTGTCCTGCGGCTCCCAGGAGACGAGGGTTGGCGGCCCGGTGACGGCGAGTCCCGAGATCGGCGCGGGGAAATAGAGCGCCGCCGTGTCGCCGTCGGCGCAGTCCAGCACGTCGATCAGGCCGTCCTGGTCGCCGTCGCTATTGGCGTTCATGCCGCTGTTCGCAACCGGATGGGGGAAGCGGTTCTCGAAGTCGAGAGAGTTCTCCTTGCTGGCGCAGCTGAACTGCTTGCGGGTCAGGGCAAAGCCGGGGGACAGGGGCGCGGCCGGAGCGCCGAAGTTCGTGTCGCACAGATTGCCCGGGTTCGCGATGGTGTTGGTGCCCCCGAAGCTCCCCCAGGCCACGCAGTCGAACACGGAGAAGGTGCTTCGGAAGCAGGCCCTCCCGCCCATCAACGGCAGCGATCTGCGCCCCGCCTGGGAATCGACGGTCTGGTCGAAGGGGAAGCCGAGGAGGCTCTGCGCCGCCGTGGTCCCGATCAGGATGGCCGGGCAGCCTGGGTAGGCGCAGCCGAAGACCCCGCCGGAGAGTACATTGTGGTCGAAGGTTCCGAATCGTCCCAACACCGCTCCCGTGGCGTCTTGAAGCTCGACATAGGTGCCGTTCACGAAAGTTTGCCCCGAGGAGGTCATCCTCAGCATTACGTACTGCGCCGCGGGCTCGACCAGCGTCCCGGGGAAGACCTCCTGGATCGCCATCAGGTGTTCGGCGGCCATCACCGGGGGGAGGAAGCCTGCCGTGAGCCCCAGGAGGAGGGCCCATACGGCGAGGATGCGGTGATGCGGGGTGCACAAGGAACGATGAGCCAAACCGTTCGATAAGTTCATACATTTCGATGGGTTCATAATGACCTCCTCTGTTCCTGGGGAGCAGGAACCCCCTCCTCCATCTAATTGGGGCGACTGTCCTTCAATGTCAACCTGATTCTCTTATGAGCCGCCGGTAGGCCTCCAGGGAACAGGAGAGAGGGGGCCAGGCGAGCACCCCCATGGCGTCCCGGACGTACGGCTCGCGGCGCATCCCGACCAGGACAGTGCTGACGCCGGGGGTGCTGGCCAGGATCCAGATCGCCTTCCGCGACAGGCTCTCGGAGCGCCTGGAGGCGGGCAGGACCGGGTCGATAGCCTCGCCGATCGCCGCCGTGAAGCGGCGCAGGCGCGCGGCGGCCGCCTCCTCGAGGGCGCTCCGCGGCTCCGAGACCTCGATCTCCGCCAGGCGCAGCAGCCGGTTCCCGACGATGGCGTTGAGCGGTCGGTTGACGAGCACCCCGAGTCCCGCCGCGGCCGTCTCTTCGATCGCCGTCCGGGAGTTCCCCGGGCCGGTGTTGGGCACAAGCGCGCCTCCCGGCTCCAGGAGGTTCATCGGTATCTGCAGGACCCGGAAGCGGTGGCGCGACCCTCCCGCGGCGGCCGCCGCCTCCAGCATCCGTCCCACGGAGGTGGCCTCGGGATCGTCCGGCGGCGCGACGGCGGTGTTGGACGACGCGCCGTAGCAGCCGATCCCCCCCCGGTCGGCCGCCTCCTCGAGGAAGGCGAACGCCTGGCGGAGGCGCCGGTAGAACTCTTCCCGCCGTTCCTCCAGGTCCCCGCCGCGGTGCCGCTGCGCGTCCGAGAGGAAGTACTCGGGGTTGTGGAGCAGGCAGACGTCCAGCGTGGCGAGTCGGAGCCGCCGGCGCGAGCGCTCCAGCTGGTCGCGCAGGAACTCGGGGTGGATGCAGTGCCAGCATCCGTCCATGTATTTGACCATCTCCGGGAACGGCGATCCGGACCGCTCGCGCTCCAGCGCGAGCGTCAGATTGCTGCCCTGGACGTACCCGATCTTGGAGACGACGACCACCCCCTCGCGCCCTTCGCCAGCGCCGCGCCCCGGGCGCCGCAGGACGTCGCCCACGAGAGTCTCGCTTCCCCCGTCGGTGTAGTTGGTCGAAGTGTCGATGAGGTTGCACCCCAAGGCAAGCGCGGCCTCGAGGGCCCGCCGGTGCTCCGGCGTCCGGTCGTCGACGCGGTAGCAGCCGAAGCCAATCCGGCTGACCGTGAGGCCGGTCGTGCCCAGCGTCGCGTAGCCGTGGACGTGCGTGTCTGAGAAGCGCGCCGCGCGCGCCCGAGTCGCTTCGGGAGTGGCGCGTCCGGGGGTTTCAGGATCGCTCACGAGGCCACGCCCGCCCGCGCGCGCCGGCCGGAGGCCGTGGAGTCCATCCGGCGGCTGTAGGAAAGGACCCGTTCGACGAAGCGGGCGCGCCGCCGCCGGTCGCGCAGGCCGCCTTCCTCCTCCATCGGCAGGTCGGGAAAGCGCTGGAGGAGGGCCCGCGCGAACAACCCGGTGCCCAGCGGGACCGGCGCCCCTCCATCGGCCGGGTGCACGCGCACCCCCTCCAGGCCGCAGCTCGGCGAGCCCCCCTTCAGGATGTAGCCGCAGAGATCCTCCCGGGTGAGCTCCTCGAGGCGGGAGCGGGCCCAGGCGCGCATCCGGCGCGTCTGGTCGGTGCGGGAGTGCTCGAAGACTAGCCGCGGGTGTGCGGGGTCCCCTTCGAGGCGCAGCGTCTCCCGCGGGACGCCCAGTCCCATCTCCACTTCGGGGCAGATGGGGACCCACTCGAAGCGGCGGCCGAGGGTCTCCATGAGGAGGCGGTCGCGCTTGTGGCCACCGTCGTAGCGGACCTTCTGCCCGATCAGGCAGGCACTGATCCCGACGCGGACGCGCCGCCGACTGCGGGCAGGCCGTCCCGCGCGCGCGGGGGAGGTCGGCATCCCTATTTCTTCTTGAGGCCCGCCAGGTAGTCCACGAGCGCCTCGAGGTCCTTCTCCGGCAGGTTCGCGTACGCCTTCATCTTCGTGTCGGCTTTCATCTCGCGCGGCGACACGATGTATTTCCTGATCTCCTCCCGCTTCAACCGGTCTCCCACGCCGTCGAGGGGGGTCTTCTTGTTCCCCTTACCCTCGATCGAGTGGCACATGGAGCAGCGCTGCGCCGCGTACACCTTGACGCCCCGGTCGCCCGCCGTCTCCGCCGGCTGCGCCCCGCCCGCGGCCAGGGCGAGGGGCGCCAGGCCGAAAGCGCACCACAGTGACAGCGCGACGGACAGGTTCCGGATCACGATCGCCTCACCTCCCTGGCAAAACAGCCCCGTTCCGTTTGCCGAGTTCGGACCACGCCCAACATATCATTCGAGTGGGCGATTCTCAAACGGGCCGCTCTTCACGGCTGACGACGCCCCGCAGGCCATCCGGGATCGCCTCGCCGATGCGCGCCGCCAGTTCCTCCAGTCGCCCCGCGAAGTCGTGACCCGCTTCCTTGATCACCGCGACCCTGGCGCCTCCCGGGAGGGCGGCGGCAAAGGGGAGGAGGAGACCGGGCGGGCAGAATGGATCCGCCTCGCCCTGGATGAGCGAGAGCGGCCTGTCGCAGTCCTGCAGGAAATCGAAGTTGACCATCGTGAGCGGGATCCCGATGCCGATCAGGGCCGCGACGCGCCGGTCGCGGCAGCCGGCCCGGAGCCCGACGTAGGCGCCGAAGGAGTACCCGGCGGCCAGGAGCGGCCGGCCCGGGAAGCGCCCCGCGAGATAGTCGAGAAGGGCCACGAGGTCCTCCTGCTCGCCGTTCCCGTTGTCGTGCGCTCCCGTGCTCAGGCCGACGCCGCGGAAGTTGAAACGCAGGACCGGGATCCCGGCGGCGACGATTGCCTCCGCCGCCGCGTGCACGACCTTGTTGTGCATCGTGCCGCCGAACAGAGGGTGCGGGTGGCAGATCGCCGCTGCGGCGCCGCCGGCCGTTGCAGGAGCCGGGTGCTTGAGCAGGCACTCGATCCGCCCGGCCGGGCCGGGGAGGATCAGGGTCTCGAGGCGTTGCACGCGCTCAATCTACCATCGGGTGGGATGCAGTCGCCGCTCAAGCGCCGATGTCCGCGCGGCCGTGGAGGGCGGCGCGGGCCACGCGGGTGATGTAGAGGGTGACGCCGAGAGTGGCCAGGAGGCCGACCGCCTGGAACAGGTACTTCAGGGGCGCCTGCTCCGCCTGCCCGGAGGCGGCCTCCGCCACCGCGCCGCCGGCGACTCCCAGGTAGACGTAAAGGACCGTCCCCGGGAGCATTCCGACCCAGGACGCCAGGACGTAGGGACCGAAGCGGACCCGGGTCAGCCCGTAGAAGTAATTGAGCAGCGTGTAGGGGAAGACCGGGCTCAGGCGGGTGAGGAGGACGATCTTCCACCCCTCCCGTCCGACCGCCTCGTCGATCGCCGCGAAGCGCGGGTTGGCCGCCGCCCAGCTCTCAACACGCCGGCGGGCGAGGTAGCGGGCGATGAGGAAGGCCCCGGCCGCCCCGGCCGTCGACCCGGCGGAGACCGCCGCCGTTCCCCAGGCGAGGCCGTAGACGACGCCGGCGCCGAGCGTCAGCACCGACCCGGGGACCAGGAGGACCGCCAGGACGGCGTAGGCCACGACGAACAGCCCCAGCCCCCACGGGCCCAGCGCCTCGAAGTGATCCCTGAGCCGCTCCAGCCAGGGGCCGATCGGCAGGGTGCGGAGCGCCACGGCGAGCAGGGCGAGCCCCAGCAAGAGCCCCCCCCAGCGCAGGGCGCTCCGCGCACGGCCGAGGCCGGGACCGCGCGGGGCGGCGTTCCCGGGGCCGCTCACGCCATCTTCCTCTGCCAGGCGTAAAGCCGGGAGAAGAGCCGTTTCGCGCCGGGAGTGAGACGCGTCTTCATGTAGGCGTCTGCCACGCGCTGCGCCGCCTGGGACAGCGTCGGGTAGACGTGGATCATGGACGACAGCCGCGACAGGCCGATCCCCTCCCGCATCGCCAGGACGAACTCGTGGATGATCTCGCCCGCCCCGGGCCCGGCCACCGTCGCGCCGAGGATCGTCTCCCTGCCGCGCGCGGCCAGAACTTTGACGAACCCCGTCTCGTCGCTGTCCAGGATCGCCCTGTCGAGATCGGAGAAGGGGATCCGGTGGACATCGATCGGGACGGCGGACCGGGCCGCGCCGGTCTCGTTCAGCCCGACGCGCGCGATCTCCGGATCGGTGAAGGTGGTCCAGGGCACGACGCGATCGTCGGCGCGTGCGCGCCCGAGGCCGAAAAGCGGCGCGAGGAGGATGTTCCGGACCACGATGCGCGCCTGGTGCTCGGCGAAGTGGGTGAACTGGTAGGGGCCGCAGACGTCGCCGGCGGCGTAGATGTTCGGCTGCGAGGTGCGTAGATGCTTGTCGACGGTCACGCCGCGCTCGGTGAAGGCGACTCCGGCCCGCTCCAGCCCCAGCCCCTCGACGTTCGGCCGGCGCCCGGCGGCGACCAGGATCGTGTCGGCCGCCACCTCGAGGAGATCGCCGTCCCTGCTGATCCTCGCCGTCTGGGGGCCGCCCCGTCCCGGCACGATCGCCTCGACCTGCGCCCCGAGGATGACCCGCGCTCCCTCCCCTTCCAGCCGGGCGCGCAGGAGCTCGGCGACGTCCGGGTCCTCGCGGTGCAGCAGTTGCGGCCCGCGATCCACCAGGGTGACCTGCGCCCCCAGGCGCGCCATCGCCTGAGAGAGCTCGCAGCCGATCGGGCCTCCGCCCAGAACGAGGAGACGCCCCGGGGGGTCCTCGCGCTCGAACACCGTCTCGTTGGTCAGGTACCCCGCCTCCTCGAGGCCGGGGATGCCGGGGACGGCGGCCCTGCCCCCCGTGGCCAGGACGATGTGGCGCGTCCTCAGAAGATGCCCGCCGGCCCGCACGGAGCGCGGCGACTCGAGGCGCGCGTCTTCCAGGAAGACATCAACCCCCAGGCCCTCGAAACGCTCGACCGAGTCGTGCGGCTCGATCCGGGCGCGCAGCTCCTTGACCCGCCGCGCGACCCGGCCGTAATCAACGCGCGGCTCGACCGGGTCGAGGGCGTAGCGCCCGGCCTGGCGCATCAGGGCGGCCGCGCGGGACGACTTGATGAGCGCCTTGCTCGGCACGCAGCCGTAGTTCAGGCAGTCGCCGCCCATCCGGTGCCGTTCGATCAGGGCGACGCGCCCGCCGAGCCCCGCCGTCCCGGCCGCCGTCACCAGCCCCGCCGTCCCGGCGCCGATGACGACGACGTTGTAGATCCCCTGCCCTCTCTCAGGCCGGCTCAAATCGGTCCCTTCCTCTCTCCGTACCTTCCTCCCGGTGCTCCGCCCCGGCACGCCACGGCGCCGCCGCGGGATCATGAAGCGGCGAGTCGGGATAGTATCTCCGATCCGATGCCGGTGACCGCCGAACAGCTCCGGAGCGCCATGCGACGCTGGGCCAGCGGCGTGTCGATCGTCACCACGCGCGCCGAGGACGGCATCCGCGCGATCACCGTCAGTTCCTTCTGCTCCCTGTCGCTGCAGCCGCCGCTCGTCCTCATCTGCATCTCCAGAGACGCCCTCAGCCACCGCCTGATCGAGACGGAGCGCAGGTTCGCAATCAACGTGCTGAAGGCTGGCCAGCGGCGGCTCGCCGATCTCGCGGCGGGGCGGTCGGGGGAGCGGGGGAACAGGCTGGTGGGAGTGCCGCACCGGAAAGCGGTCACCGGCGCCCCGATCCTGCCGGGCTGCCTCGCCTGGCTCGACTGCTCCCTCGTCGCCAGTCACCCGGGTGGCGACCACACGATTTTCGTGGGGCGGGTGGAAGCGGCCGGCCAGGCGGAGGGCCGCCCCCTCCTGTATTTCGGTGGTGACTACCGGCGCTTGGTCGGGGCGCGGCCGCGCCCGCGGCGCAAGCCTGCGCGCAACTCTGCGCGCGAACCTGCTTGACACTGCCGGACGGCTGGGTTAGGGTCCGGCCGGGCGCGCGGATCGACCGCCCGAACCGATCGGGAGCGGAGCCGGATCGCCCGTCAGGGCGGAGGGCAGGGACATGCTGGGCATCAAGAAGAACGACCGGATCTTTTTCGACCGCTTCGAGGGG
>JACQNT010000105.1 GCA_016202915.1 Acidobacteriota bacterium | reverse complement strand
GGCCGCAAGGCCGCCGCCTCGATTCACGCCTTCCTGCGTGGCCTCCCGGCCGCGCCCGAGCCGCTGAGCGTGGTCCTCCAGCCCCTCCCGCAGTACACGCGGGTCCCCGATTACGAGGGTGTTCCGCGGCAGAGGCCTCCCGTCCTTCCGATCGACCGCCGGATCGGCATCGCGGAGATCGAGCAGTGCTTTCCCGAGGAAACGGCCCGCCTCGAGGGGTCGCGCTGCCTGCGCTGCTGGGTCAACACCGTCTTCCGTGAGGACCCGGAGCTGGGCACCGAGTGCATCCTCTGCGGCGCCTGCGCCGACGTCTGCCCGGAGAGGTGCATCGAGTTCGTCCCGGTTTCGGAGGTTGAGGCCGACCCGGCTCTGCGCGAGGCCGCGCTGGCCGAGTACGGCGAGGCCGCCGCGATCCTCTTCGAGGGAGGCGGCGCGGCGGGGACCGTCCTGGTCAAGGACGAGACGGTCTGCATCCGGTGCGGTCTTTGCGCCGAGCGCTGCCCCGCCGGGACCATCACGATGGAGCAGTTCATTCTGGAGGAGCCGTCTCATGAAAGAAGGTGAGGATCGGCGGGAGGGGACGGTGACGCGACGCGGCTTCTGCCAGGCGGCGGGGCTCTCGGCCTGCGCGCTGGCCACGGGCGGGGCGGCCGCTGTCTCAGCCGACTTCCTGCGACCGCGCGTCCTCTTCGAGCCCGCCACGACCTTCACCGTCGGGCCGCCCGACGCCATCGGCCCGGGAGCGGTCCTCGATTTCCCGGCCTACCGGGCCTTCGTGATCCGCCTGCCGGACGGGTTCCGGGCCCTGTCCTCCGTCTGCACCCACCTGGGCTGCATCACCCGTCGCGATCCCGACGTCAACCTCATCGCCTGCCCCTGCCATGGCAGCCGGTTCACGCTGGACGGCGACGTCCAGTCCGGGCCGGCGCCCGGCCCCCTGCGCTGGCTGCAGATGGCGCTGTCGGAGAAAGGGGAGATCATCGTGGACACGGCGGCGGAAGTCCCGCAGGGGACGGTCTTCAAGTTCTGAGGCGCAGCCATGGATGTCCTGAGGGCCCTCACCGAGAACCGGCTCTGGCGATCCGTCGTGCGCCACGGCGTCCGCGGCACCAACCGGAACCGTGTGATGCTGGTGATGGAGAATATCTTCCTCCACCTGCACTCGGCCAAGGTACGGCGGCGCTCGCTCGAGATCTCCAGCACCTATTACCTCGGAGGGATCTCCCTCACCCTGTTCGCCATTCTGACGATCACCGGGCTGATGCTGATGCTCTACTACCATCCTTCGGTCCCGCAGGCCTACGACGATATGAAGGAGCTGCAATTCGTCGTCAGCAACGGCGTCTTCCTGCGGAACATGCACCGCTGGGCGGCCCATGCGATGGTCCTCGCCGTCTTCTTTCACATGCTGCGGGTCTTCTACCACAAGGCCTACCGGCCCCCGCGAGAGTTCAATTGGGTCGTGGGCGTGGTTCTCCTCCTCCTCACCCTCCTTCTCAGTTACACGGGCTACCTTCTGCCCTGGGACCAGCTGGCCTTCTGGGGCGTCTCCGTCGGAACCAACATGGTGAAGGCGATGCCGGTCCTGGGGCCCGCCTTCCGGTTCCTCCTGCTGGGCGGCAACATCGTCGGCGAGAACGCCCTGCTGCGCTTCTACGTCCTGCACTGCGTGTTCCTCCCCCTCGCCCTGGTGCTCGGGGTCGCGGTCCACCTCTGGCGGGTCCGAAAGGATGGGGGGATCGCCGGGTCCTCCGGCCTGCGCCGCGCCGACGCCGGAAAGATTCCGTGAGTCAGTTTCGCCTCGAGAAGAACAACGACGCGCGGGCGGTGCCCAGGCGCATCGCGCTCATCCGGCGCGAGGCCCCGGCCCGGCTCCTGGAGGGCCGCGAGGAAGTGCGGATGGCGGCGCCCCACCTCCTGGTGCGCGAGGTGATCCTGATCCAGATCTGCGTGGTGGTCCTTGCCGTCGCCTCCCTCCTTTTCGACGCGCCACTCGAGGGGATCGCCGATCCCTCCAACACGCCGAACCCGGCCAAGGCCCCCTGGTACTTCCTCGGGCTTCAGGAACTTCTGCACTACTTCCCGCCGATCGTGGCCGGAGTCCTCCTCCCGGCACTGGCCATCATCGGGGTCGTCGTGATCCCGTACTTCCGGATCAACGTGGAAGCGGTCGGCTTCTACGAGCGTCCCTGGAGGCGGAGCCTGGCGATCCTGGGCGCGGTCACGGCGCCGGTATCGGTACTTCTCGTCGCGTACCGGGTCTGGGCGGTCCTCGTTCCGACGCTGCTCATCTTCTCCCTGCTGGCGCTCCCCGCCGTTCCGCGCTGCCCCGGGGCATGGAGGCGAAGGCTGTCCCGGGTCCCGCTCTCCGACTGGATCATGACGTGGTTCGTGGCGGTGGCCTCGATCCTGACACTCATCGGGATCTTCTTCCGCGGGCCCGGTTGGACCTGGACCTGGCCCTGGCGCGACGGGATCTTCTGATGGAGCCTCCCGAGCCGTCATCCGATCGTCTCTGGTTCTGGTTCGCGATCTCCAGCCTGGCCTGCCTGGCGGCCCTCGCCGTGTCGCCCGTGAAGGACTACTTCCAGGAGTACCGGGGCTATCAGGACCGGTTCAGAGAGCTGATGTTCCACCGCGCCGGCTCCCTGCAGGAAGTGCGCCGGGCCCGGGCCCAGGCGGCCGGCATCAGGCAGATCTGGATCCCCGACTTCGGCGGCCGCGTCGACCGCTGCATCACGTGCCACCTGGGGGTCGAGGACCCGAAGATGGCGGATGCCCAGCAGCCGTTCCGCCTTCACCCGCGGACGCCGCACACCCCGGCCGACTTCCAGAGGTTCGGCTGCGTCATCTGCCACGGGGGGCAGGGCCGCGCGACAGGTCGCGACGAAGCCCACGGCCTCGTGCCGGACTGGGATGCTCCCGTTCTCCCGGTGCGCTACACCGAGGCCGCCTGCGGACGCTGCCATGAGGCGGACGCGGTCCCCGAAGCCTCCCTGCTCAGCGCCGGTCGCGCCCTCATGAGCCGGGTCGGCTGCTACGGATGCCACAAGGTGGCGGGGCACGAGGACTGGCGGAGCGAGGCCCCCGACCTGAGCGGCCTGGGCCAGAAGACCAGCCCTGCGTGGCTGCGGGCCTGGCTCAAGTCTCCGCGCGACCTGCGGCCCGGGACCTGGATGCCCGATTTCCGGCTGACCGACGATGAGATCGATGTCCTCGTCCAGTTCCTCTGGGCCCAGCCTCCGACCGCGTCCCAGGATCTCGGCCCCGAGGAGGACCCGCCGCGCGGGGATCAAGGGCGCGGCAAGGTCCTTTTCTCGGAGTCGCGCTGCATCTCCTGTCACACCGTGGAGGGGAGGGGGAACGGGAGCGCGCCGGAGCTGTCGGGGATCGGCTCCAAGGTGAACAGGCGGTGGCTCGCCGCCTACCTCGGGAATCCCCACGCCTTCGAGCCGGCGACCAGGATGCCCCGCTATCGCTTCAGCCGCCGGGATGTGCTGGATCTGACCGAATACCTGATGGAGGAGTTCACCGACCCCTCCGCTCCGGCCGCCGGGCCGCCGTTGCGGCCCGCGCAGAGGTCGTTCCAGGACGGCGAGGCGACCTACAAGAAGTACGGCTGCGCGGGTTGCCACCGGATCGCGGGGCGCAGCGACCCCGTCCAGACGGGGCCGGACCTCACCGGGATAGGCGAGAAGCCGGCTTCGCTCCTGGACTTCGGAAGACGCGACGACCTGCCGCGCCGCCTCCCGGAGTGGCTCGCGGCCAAAGTCTCCCAGCCCCGCTCCTTCCGCGACGGGCTCAAGATGCCCGACTTCGGCTTCACCGAAGCCGACGTCGGAGCCCTGGTCACCGCCCTGCTGTCGCTCCCGCGGGAAGAGGTTCCCGAGCGGCTCCGGGACCCTGCTCCGCGACCACGGTACGCGCCGCCCGGACGGTTCGGTGTCCTGGTGTCGGAGTACCGGTGCCTGTCCTGTCATCAGGTCGGAGGAGCCGGGGAGGACATCTCCACCGCTCCCCTGGAAGCCGAGGGAAGCCGGGTGCGCAGGGACTGGCTGAAGCGCTATCTCCTTCTGCCCATCACCCTCCGGCCCGTTCTCGCCGAGCGGATGATCCCGCTCCGGATGCCGGAAGCGGAGGCGGCGTTCATGGCCGACTTCATGGACAATGTGTACCGGGATAACGGCATCCCGGACGAGATCTTCCCCGCGGGTCCGCCGGCCGATCAGGTGGAGCGCGGCCGGAAGCTCTTCTTCGAGCGCTACGGCTGCCAGGCCTGTCACATGGTCGGCGGGAAAGGCGGATACTACGGCCCGCTTCTCGACGGCGCCGGCGAACGGCTCCGGTCGGGATGGATCTTCTGGTGGTTGCGCGGGCCGCAGCGCTGGCGCGCCGACGTCCGCGAGCCCGACTACGGACTCGACGAGACCGACGCCCGCGACCTGGCGGCCTACGTCGGCTCGATCCCCGCGCCGAAGCCCGCGGCGGGACGCGCGGCGAGCGGTGATCCGAGCCGGAGCGCCGGTTCCCCTCGCGCCGGGAGGGGAGTTCCGTGAGGAGCCCGTCCCTCTGCCTTTGCCTCGTCGCCCTCCTTTCCTGCGCGGGGTGCCGGCCGAAAGGCGCCGGAGCCGGGCCCCACCCGGCAGGAGAGGAGCCCGCCCCGGCCACCGCGCCGATCCTGCCGATCCCCGCGCTCGGCTATAACGCCAGGGAAGGACGGGCCCTCTACCGGCACTACTGCTCGACCTGCCACGGCGGGGAAGGCCACGGCGACGGCTTCAACGCCTACAACCTCGACCCCAAGCCCCGGGATCTGGCCGATCCTGCCTTCCAGACCGGGAGATCGGACGACGATCTGGCGGCCATCATCCGTTCCGGCGGCGGGGTCGCCGGCATGTCCACCGGGATGCCCCCCTGGGGCCGCACCCTCAGCGAACGGAAGATCCGGAACATCGTCGACTACCTTCGAACGCTCCCCGGGCCCTCCGAGTGAACACGCCAGAAGG
>JACQNT010000002.1 GCA_016202915.1 Acidobacteriota bacterium | reverse complement strand
CATCAACTGCATGCACGCCCTGCCCGTGCTGCGCCGGGTGGAGGAGCGCTTCGCCGCCGAGCCGGTCGTGGTCATCGGCGTCCATTCGGCCAAGTTCATCTCCGAGAAGGACCCGCAGAACATCCGCCGGCCCGTCGAGCGGTCGAGGCGCTCCTGCGCGAGGCGCGGGAGGAAGGGATCCTGGCCGGCGGCCCCCTCAACGCGTCGCCCGATCCGGGGGCGGACCGGACGTTCCTGCGCTTCCCCGGGAAGCTGCACGACGCCGGGGATCGCCTGTTCATCACCGACACCGGCCACAACCGGATCGTGATCGCCGACAGCGAGGTCGGCAGCGTGCGCGCCATCGATCTCGAGGCCGGGGCGGTGCGGACGATCGTCGGCGGCGGGCTGTTCGACTTCGGCGATCGCGACGGGCCGCCGGATCGCGCTCTCCTGCAGCACCCGCTCGACGATTTCCTTCGGATCGATGGAGACACGCACCGTCCTCGGCGACGGCGACCCGAAGACCGGCCGCCGCGAAGAACTTGCGGTCGGGCTTTAGAGGAGCATCGAGGCGATAGCGGCTCCCAGCGCCGCTCCGAGAGGCAGGGTGGTCATCCAGGCGGTGGCAATCGACGCCACGGTCGCCCGGTCCAGCGCACGCACGGCAGAACCGACGCCGATGATCCCGCCGGTGGCGACGTGGGTGGTCGAAACCGGAAGCCCCAGCCGGGATGCTCCGATGACGAGGCAGGAGGTCACGAGATTGGCCGCCAGCCCCTGGGTAGGCGCCATCGGGGTGATCCTGTTCGCCATCGTCTCACCGACGCGCCTCGAGGCAACGATCCCTCCGAGGGCCATGGTCAGCGTGATTAGAAGCGCCCCGTCCCACGGCAAGAGGGACGTCGCGGCCAGAAGACCGAGGATCTTCGGCGTGTCATTGAGCCCGCGGGCGAAGCCCACCAGGCTGGCGCTCAAGAGGTGGGACCAGCGAGCAAGCGCCTGCACCGGGAGGCCGATGACGCGCCCGTGATAGCGCCCCATACAGTGCGGCGTCGAGCCCACGGTCGCCGTCAACCGGCGAGCCACGCCCGTGGCAGCCAGCGCGGAATTGTTTGAGGCAGCGAAAGCGGCGGTGCGGGTGCGGGCGACCGACGCGCTGGCCCCCGGCTCGAGCAGACCGATGGGCTCCCATTCCTCACCGACGCAGATGCAGTCGCCCGAACCGACGCCGAACCACCGCCCGGCCGCGCGCCCCGCCCGGACGACCGGGAAGGCCAAGGTAACCGCAGCGGCCGGGCTGAGGAGGAGCGGGAGGAAGAACGTCAAGCCCAGTCGCCCCAGACTCAGGCGGGGCCCGGCGGCGATCAGGCCGGCGCCGACCATGGCGCCGACGAGCGCGTGCGTCGTCGAAACCGGCAGGCCCAGCCGGGTCGCGGCGAGGACGGTCAGCGCCGCGGCGGCCGCGACGGCGGCCAGGAACCCCGGGCCGAGCACGTCGTCCGGGACCAGACCCTGCGCCGAGAACGCCCGCGCGAGCGCGGGCGCGACACGCACCGACAGGAGGGACCCGAGGCCGGTGGAAAGGGTCCCGACCAGGAGGGCGCCGCGGTGGGTGAGCGTCCCGGTGCCGTAGAGGGTGGCGACCCCCTTCATGTTGTCGTTCGCGCCGTTCACGAACGCGAGGAGCAGGACGGCGGCGACCAGAAGGAACATCATCCCGGAGCCCTCCCCCGGTGCGTCAGCGGCCGGCCTCTGAATCGTCGGCCGGCCTGATCTCGCCTGTCGGGTAGAAGGCGGCCCAGGCGAACCAGTACGCCGGGATGGAGGGGAGCAGATCCAGGCGAGTTCCGGCCAGCGGCCCTTCGAACGCCTCCCCGTAGAGAAGATTCCAGGTGCTGCCCGTTTCGAGGTCGACCGCCCTCTCCAGCCTTCCCCGACGGACCTTGAAGTGAAGCTCCCGTCCTCCTGCAGTACGGCGAAAGATGCGACCGCTCGAGTCACGTGGGCCACGCACGACGAGCACCGGAGTTCCGCCGATGGCATCCTGCAGAACCTCGATCCGCCCGAGGCGGTACGCAATGGAAGAGGGGTTATTCAGGACACCGGGCTTGATCCCCAGGATCCGCTGCTTGCCCTCGAGGCGGGTGTCGGGGTTCTTCGTTCCGAAGATTCCGAGCAGGTGCGGGTCCCTCGCGTAGTGCCGGTATTCGGGGGGCCGCTCGATGCCCTCGTCTCTCACCAGCACAAGGGTGTCCGGGTGTTCCAGCTTCCAGCGACCCCAGAGCGTGACGATTGAAGGGATTTCCTCCAGGCGTGTCCCCTCCTTCGGTCCCTCGAGGGCTTCGCCTGTCACCTGGGTCCAGAGCGAGCCGGTCTCGCGGTCGAACATGATGAGCGCGTCCTTCCAGAGCGAACCCGAAACGCCCAACGTCAGCGTCCTGCCTTCCGCTTCGCGGGCGTACACGACGCCCGTGCCCGCGAGCGGTCACCAGGTGGCGGCGATCGGCCTCTCCCCCAGGGTGTCGTTGACGATCTCGTGATGGTCGAGAAGCCAGAGAGAATAGGCTTTGGCCGCCCGACCGTCGAAAACACCCAGGACCGGCTCGTCCTCCTTCATGAAGGAGGCAACCGCAGCCGGAACGAAGCGCGGCTCGTCGATCGCCGGGATGGCATCCCGCTCGAGCACATTGTAAAGAGGAGACCCTCGCAGATTCTCCGTCGGAATGTCGGCCGGCACCTCCCTCGAGCCGGTGGATGGCCCGAAGCACCGGGGGGTCAAGGCGCAGAGGACCGCCGCAGCGAGCAAGGGCCAAGGAGACGGCGCATGGCGAGCGGTGGCGGTCGAAGGCTCGGACGAGGTGACGACGCATCCACGCTTCACGGCTGCCTCCGATTCCGCATGGCACCATTGCCGCAAATCGTCACCGGGGTACGGTCCCGAGGCTGCGGACGAAGTGAACGAGGTTCCAGATCTCTTCGTCGGAGTGGATGCGGGCGAAGCCGGGCATCCCGGTGGGCCGGATGCCATTCTTGATGATCCAGAACAGCTCGGCATCGGTCCACCGCTGGACCCCCGGCGACCCGAGGTCCGTGGCCCGCGGATACATCCAGCGTCCGATGTCCGTCGGAGTCCGGCCGTCGGTCCCGTGGCAGGCCGCGCAGCGGGCGCCGAACTGCATCCTCCCGCTGGCCACGCTCACCGCACCGTTCGGAGGCGAGGCCGGAAGCGGGCCACGAGCGCTCCTCCGGACGAGCCAGCGCTTGAGACTGGTCGCGATCCGGACCTCGGCGGGACCAGGCTCGTTGAGCGCGCTCAAGCTCAGACGGGCAAGCCCTCTCCAGGAAACCAGACCGACGACCAAAACCACGAACAAGAGCAGCAGGATCACGGACCGGCGCGGACTCATCGGCCGTCACCTCTCTCGACCCGACTGTTCGTCACTGGAGGTGCCCACACGGAGCGGGCTTGGCAATCGGAT
>JACQNT010000104.1 GCA_016202915.1 Acidobacteriota bacterium | reverse complement strand
GTTCACGCGGCCGGGCGCGGGAGGGCCGAGGCGCGCCGGTGGGCGATCTGCGCCCATCCCGGCGTGGCGACGCCGTCCCCCGCGAGGCGGCGCGGCCACCACCAGAAATTGGAGATATCCAAGGGCCGCTGCGGGGCCTCGGGTAGTGGGTCAGTTTGATTTTAGTGTCTGGCGGATCGCTCTATCTCATGTCGCTGAGGTGCAACGTCGAAAGAAGCCCAGCATGCAGTTGCTAGATCAATTCCGCGAGGCGGAAACCCAGCCTGCACGAGCTTGCGGCCCTTGATATTGAGGAATTCAACGGCCGGGACCAAGTCGCTGTCTGATGTGGCCAAGACAGCCACATCGTAGGCATCCTCCCATGCCAGCCGAATCATGTCCGTAGCGATCAGCGTGTCCACACCCTTCTCAACCGTCGCGATGATTGGCTTCCCACAGCCCGGATGCGGACAGACCGATATTTCCTGATGGCATGTTGGGCACTTCGGTAGGGCCTTGGGTTTTCTCTCGCGGCACTCGACTCTAACCCCAGGCTGGCGGTCAAGCCACGTTGTGGCCCATCCGTGAAAGGATGCTCCTTCTTTGGTTTTCGCGTTGTACGAAGCGTAGATGATGACGCCCTCGAACGAATGCCGTCCTGGGTCTATGCTCGTCGTCTGACAGGCCTTCCTAGCCAGCCATTGACCTAAGCCTTTCCAGTCCACCTTGAAACGATAATCTTCGAGGCCGCGCGCCTTCGCTTCAGTCTCATTGAGTGAGAGCTGGAAATTCCAGTAGTCAACGAAAACTCGGACGCGGATTTGAGGTGACGCTTGTTGCGTTGGCGTGGATGCTGGCTGTATCGTGGCATGTCGAGACCCTATAAGTAATTAAGGGAGAAAAAGATACAGGGGGCAAGCTCTCGCCCACCCCCTGGGGTCACCATTACCGGTGCTAGAAAATCCCGTGTCCGCAGACACGAGTAGCACCGATGGGATTCAATGTCGCAAAGTTACATTCTCTCTCTCTTTGTCAACCCCCCGGTGTGATGAGATTTGGTCCTTCGTGGGGATGAAGCAAAAGACTGCCGCCCGGAAGGGTCAGGCTGGCGTGGGCGACATCTGGACCTGGACGACCCTGGATGCCGACAGCAAGCTCGTGCCGTCCTTTGCCGTGGGCCGTCGTGACTCGGAGATGGCCTACAGCTTCATCCAGGACCTTGCGGATCGCCTGTCCAGCCGCATTCAGTTAACGACGGACGGCCACAGGGTATACATCGATGCCGTAGAGGCCGCGTTCGGGCCCGACATCGACTATTCCATGCTCATCAAGCTGTACGGCGCGGAGCGGCCGGGAGAGGCCCGCTACAGCCCCGCCAAGTGCATCGGCACGGCCAAGGAGTGCTGCACGGGCAATCCCGACCCGGCCCATGTCAGCACGTCCTACGTCGAGCGCCAGAACCTCACGATGCGGATGTCCATCACTTCATGTGGTACAACTTCGGGCGGGTCCATCAGACCCTCCGGATCACGCCCGCGATGGCGGCTGGAGTCACGGATCATGTCTGGACGCTGGACGAAGTAATAGGGCTTCTGGAGGCCGCCGAAAGAAAGGTTGCCTCAAACTGACCCACTACCGGGCCTCGTGGAAAGTCTATTCGAGCGCCTGCAGCATGCGGGCCGCGGCGGCGGCGGCGGACGGTCCGTCCCCGGATTCGAGGGTGCTTCCCGCCGCGGACGAGGCCGCGAGGAACGCCTCGCGGGACGCCGCCGGGTCCCCGCGCCTCAGCGCGCAGAGGCCACGGTAGTAGAGGACCGTCCCCTCCGAGATGCCCGGCCCCTGCGGCAGGGAGGCCCTGGAGAACCCCTCGGCCTGCGCCCTGTCGTAGGCCCGGAAGTGCATGAAGGCGACGCCGAGGTTGAGCAGCGCCGCGCCGCGCTCCGCCTCGTCCCGGGCGGCCTTCGAGCGGAGCCGGAACTCCGCCAGGGCCCGGTTGTAAAGGAGGGTCGCGTCGATGAGCGGGACCACGACCGGGCTGTCGCCCGGCGCCACCCGCGCCGTGCGCTGGCCCGCGGCGTCCTCCACCGCCAGCACGATGGTCGCCTTCAGGCCCGCGGGGCGCGCCATCTCGAGGGAGACGGCCTGCTGCACGTCGCGCGCGCTCTCCACCGTCCTGCTGCCCACGGCGCGGACCCGGTCGCCGGCCTTGACGCCCGCCTTGGCCGCCGGGCTTCCGGGCAGGACGCGCGCCACGATCGGACCGCTCGCCGCCCCGCCCCCCGGCCCTCCCGGCTCCGCCAGGGTGTCGACCAGCCCCATGCCCAGCCAGGGGGCCGACTCGGCCGGGGCCGTGTCGAGGCGGCGCAGGAAATCGCGGACCCCTTCGGGGCGGTCGGTGCGCAGGACCACGACGTCGGGGGACGGATGCAGGACCGAGTAGAGCGCCAGGGTCCAGGCCTTCTCGGCGTCGTTCCCCAGGGTCAGCCCGGCCAGGACGAGATCGGCGCGGGCCTTCGACGCTGCCTCCTCCAGGATCGCCGGCGGCAGGATCGCCCCCGCGCGAACCTCATCCGGCTCCGTGATCATCCACTTGATCACCGCCGACCGGAACGCCTCCAGGGCCTCCGGCGAGCGGACCAGGTTGAGCGTCTTCAGCCCTTTCGCCATCTCCTCCAGGAGCGCCTTGTCCTCGTCGCTCCACACGGCGCGCCCCCATTCGTCCAGCCGGAACGTGCCGGCATACAGCAGCGTCGGCCTGAGGCGGACGTCGAGGGTGTTGACCTGGCCGGGCGCCAGCCGGATCCGATCGTTCCAGACGCCCACCTCCGCCTTCGTCACGGTCACCTCGCGCTCCCCGCCGCACAGCCCCGGCACGGTGAGGGGCGTGGCGCCCTTCCTCTCCCCGCCCACCAGGACCTCGGCGCCGTCCGGCGTCGAGGTGACTCTCAGATCCGTCCGGGCTTCCCGGAGCACGACCGGGGAGAGCCGCAGAGGCGTGTTCTCCGGATCGAGCGCCACCTTCACGCTGACCGTCTGGGACTGGAAGCACTCCCGCTCGAAGGTCACCCTGTGGTCCCCCGCCGCCACCAGGGGCGCCAGGAACGGAGCGGCGGCGCTCCGGGGGTCAAAGCCGAACTGACGCGCCATCGCCTCGACCTCGGGAGTCGCCGGACCTCGGGTGGTCCCGACCGGCGTCCCGTCCAGAAGGATCGTGACGTCGGCCGGAACGGTGACGAACTGCAGCGTGCGCCGGTTGGCGCGCAGGCGCAGCGTCCTGCTCACCTCCATCCCGGCGACGATCGTCAGGACCTCCTCCTGGGGATCGTACCCGTCGCTCTCGACGCGCAGGACACGCCGGCCCGCCAGCAGCGCGAGGCGGCCCTTCTCGTCAGGCTCCACGGGATCGCCGTCGACCGAGAGGCGCGCGGGGGGGGGATCGACATGGATGACCAGGAATCCGGCCACGCGGCCGCGCACCCTGTCGAACAGGTCCACGACCTTGGGCGACAGGGTCTGGCGATCGATGGGGTACCCCGGCTCGAGCCTGAGGAGCGCCTCGAAATCGGCCTCCGCGGCCTTCTGGTTGCCGAGGTTGAAATGGGAGCGCCCGCGCAGGTCGTAGGCCGAGCAGAGGAGCTCGCGCTCCTCCCCGCTCAGGTCCGCGCCCCGGGCGTTGCGGCGGGGGTCGATGACCGTTCCGAGCTCGCGCACCGCGGAGGCGAACTCGAGGTTGTCGATCTTCTCCCGCGCCCGCGTGAAGGCCGCCCGCATCGCCTTCAGGCCCGCCGTGAGGTCCTCCTCCTCCTGGCACACGGCGCGCGGGACGGCCAGGGCAACCGCCAGGAGGACCACCCAGCCGGCGCGCGCGCGCGGGCCCCGGCTCACAGGAACCTCACGACCCGGGATCCCTTGCGGCCGCAGAGATACACCCGCCCGACCGCGTCCACCGCGATCGACGAGACGTCCCCCAGGCGCGACAGGACCTCCTTCGGCGTCCGGATCAGCGTGATTCTCCTGCCCGCGGGATCGGCGACGTGCACCCAGCCGGTCTTGCCGTCGAGGAGGAAGAGGTCCCCCAGCCCGTCCACTGCGAGCGCGATCGGCTCGGCCAGGCCCAATCCGGCCAGGCTCACCCGGCGGGTTTCCCTGCCCTGGTGCAGCTCCAGCACGACCTGCGTCCGCCCCTCGAGGACGTACACGCCGCCGTCCTCGCTCGAGGCCAGGTCGACGAAGCGGCCCTCCCTGGTGCCGGGCCGGAGCGCCCGGATCAGCCTGCGGGAGCGGTCGAATACCAGAAGGGCGTTGTCGCGCGTGTCGAGCAGGTGCACCCTGCCGGCCGCGTCGACGGCGATCGGTCCGAACTCGCGCGGGGGCCGGCCGTCGGCACCCCGGAGATCGGCGCCGCTCCAGTTCCTCGCGTTGAGGGCAATCTGGCCGCGCCCGGAGATGTAGACGGCGAGCCCTTCGCCCGCCGCCACGTACTCGGGGCCCGGGTGGGCGATCCGTTCCTGCACGCGGCCGCGGGCGTCCAGCCGGACGACGGCGGGCGAGCGTGGAGACGCCAGCACGGCGAGGCCCTGGGCGTCGATGACGATGTCGGTCGCGCCGCTGAACCCCGGGGCCTGGTCCGCGCCTCCGCCCTCGGCGCGCGCGGTCCTGGCGCGGGCGGCCGGGGCCCGCCCGCGCGGGACGGCGCCGTAGTCTTCATCGACCCGGTACAGCGGCGCGGCGCCCTGGCTCCCGGGGGGGGACGGGGAGGCCAGCGAAGGGGCGAGGCGGAGCCGGTGGAGCAGCGTGATGCGATCGAGGGCACGCGGCGCGAAGCGGGAGTCCGGATGACGTGCCCTTACTTGTTGGAGCGCCAGCATCGCCTCGGCCGGATCGCCGAGATGGGAGAGCGCCAGGCCGAAGCGGTACAGCGCCTCGGCCGCCAGCGGGCTCGTGGGGTTCTCATCCAGGAGGCGCGCGTAGAAGTCGGCGGCGCGGGCCGGCCGGGCCCGCAGCGACTCGCACATCCCCGATCCGAAGTAGGCATCGTCGGCGGCGTCGCTGTCGGGGTACACCTGGGCCGCCGAGGCGAACCGCGCGCACGCCTCGTCGAGGCCGCCCGCCGGGTTCGCCGGCTCCAGGGCCAGGTACCCCAGCTTCACCAGCGCACGGGGCGCCTCGCGCGACGAGCGGTAGCGCTGCGACAGCATGGCCAGGAGGTCCGCCGCTTCCTTGATCGCGGCCGGCGAGGCGGAGCCCACCTGATCGAGCGCGCCGACCGGGTAGATCATCTCCGCCACCTTGAAAACCGCTTGCGGCGCGTACGGGCTGTCGGGGAAAACATGGTACATGCGCTTCAGGATACGCGACGCCTCGTCCCTCTTCCCCTGCCGGATCGCCTCGATCCCCTGCGCGTAGGTGCGGGCGTCCAGCGGCCGCTCGTCGGCCGGCTGCGCCTGGGGGGCGCCTTCGGGCGGAGGCGCGGGCTGAGTCCCGGACGCGGCCGGCCTGACGGCCATGAACAGCGCGGCCAGCGCCGCCGCCAGGCGCCGCCGCACGCGCCGCGCCGGTCGGCCCGCCGGCGGGACGCCGGAGGCGCGATCGCCTGGTCTCAAAACTTCACCGTGACGAGGGAGTTCTTCCGCCCGTCCACCGTGACCGCGATCTCCCGCTCGGCGCCATTGGGGACGAAGACGACCTTCACCCGGTGCCCGCCGGAGGCGATCGGCAGGTCCAGGATCGGCGTCACGTCGACGTACACGCCGTCCACGTACACCTTGCAGTTGCTGGGCTGGGCGTGCACGGTGAGGCTTCCGAGCGCCGGCAGCGTGACGACGGGCGTCGTGGTCTTCCCCGCGGCCACGGTCACCTTGGCGGTCTCGTGCACGAACAGCTTGTCGTTGCGGAAGGTCAGGGAGTGCTTCCCCTCCTTCAGGGAGATCACCTCTCCGGCCCTCCCGATCCGCGCGTCGCCGGCGTAGATGTCGACATCGTACTCGGGCGATCTCTTGACCAGGAGCGAGCCGGCGGGGATCGGCTCCAGGGAGACTTTCTTCAGGGCCTCGACCATGGCGTCGAAATCGTCGTCCGCGTCGTACCCTCCCTTCCAGGGGCGGTATCCCTCGCGCTCGAGAACGATGCGCCTCTCTTCGCACCCGGCCAGCGTCAGGACGGCGGGCGTCAGCTTCCCCGTGTCGCGGCCGTTCAGGAGGATCCGGGCGTTCGGCGGCTCGGACGCGATCGGGACATCCGCCTTCCTCGGCGCCAGCTCCAGGACCAGCGGCCCCTTGAAGGACGCCAGGTCGGACGCGGTCATCTCCGCCACGGCGTACCGGCAGCCGGCCTGCGCCACGATTTCGTGTGGCTTCGGATCGGAGAGGGAGAGCACCACCTTCGGCTCCAGGAGCGGTGTGGAGTCCAGGAAGATGGCGCCGCCGTGCGGCACGGTGGCGACATCGATCACCACCTGCCGGCCCACCGCGCCCCGGGCCAGGGCCGCGGCCGCCGGCGGCGCGGCCAGCCCGGGTCCGCCGTCGGCGCCGCCCACCGACGCCGGGGTCAGGCCCCCTCCGGAAGCGCCGATCGCGGGCGCCGGAAACGGGTCCGGTCCCCCGGGGAGATCGTGCCGGTCCGCGCGCTTCGGGAACATCACCAGGCCCAGCGCCGCGGTCCCGATGATCGCGGCGAACTTCAGCGGGTGGCGGGCGACGAAGGCCGGCCGTCCCTTCGCGGCGGCCGCCGCGTCCCGCAGCGCGGCCGGCCCCGCGGCCTGACCGGGCGGTCCCGCCCTGCGCCCCGCCCCCCGGCCACCCTTCCGGAGCGTCGGCGGGACGGCCGCCCCCGCTCTCTCGGTCGACTTGGGCGAGGCCGGGCGCGGAAACCCCTGCGCCAGGGTCTCCGGAGGAAGCCCGGCGAAGGCCCTCGACAGGTCCGCCACCAGGTCACTGCCGCGCTGGTAGCGCTCGGAAGGATCCTTCGCCAGCGCTCTCTCCAGGATCCCGTTGACCTCCGGAGGGAGCGCGGCGTTGTGGGCCGCCGGCGGGCGCGGGTCCTCGTAGAGCACGCGGTAGATGATGGTCGAGATCGAATCTCCCTCGAACGGACGGACCCCGGTCAAAAGCTCGTAGAGCACGACCCCCAGCGAGAACAGGTCGCTACGCCCGTCGAGGTCGCGTCCCTGGATCTGCTCCGGTGACATGTAGCTCGGGGTGCCGAGCAGGACGCCAGCCTGCGTGAGGTTCGCCTGCGGGCTCTTGGCCAGCCCGAAGTCGGTGACCTTGAGGACCCAGCCCTTCAGGACCATCAGGTTCGCCGGCTTGACGTCACGGTGAATGATGCCGTGATCGTGGGCGTAGTCGAGGGCGGAGGCCGCCTGGGAGATGAGCTCCTGGACGCGCCGCAGGGGCAGCAGGCTGTCCGGGCGGGCGTGCTTCTCCAGGGTCTCGCCCTCGATGAACTCCATGGCGATGAAGGAGACGCCCTCCTCCTCGCCGACGTCGAAGATGGTGACGATGTTCGGGTGCAGGAGCTTGCCCGCCGCCTGCGCCTCGCGCAGGAAGCGGCGGCTCGTCTCCTGCGCCTCCTCCGGGGAGATCCCCGGGGGATGCACGATCGTCTTGATGGCGATCTGGCGATCGATCTTCGGGTCGCGGGCCAGGAACACCTGGCCCATCGCCCCCCGGCCGATCTGGCGGATGATCTGGAAGCGGCCCAGCTGGGTGAGATTCATAGGCCGGGTCGGCCCCCCTCGGAGCCGCTAGAAGGTTCGACCTTTCCTGCTTGTCGCTTCCAGGGGGCCGGCGGGAAAGGTCCGTGAGAAGACCGAGGATTCCTCGTAAGTGGCCACCGGGGCGTATTTTAGTGTCGCGTCCACGGTGTGTCAAACGCGCCCCCGAACGGGCCTCGGCGGGGTATTCTCTTGCTTTTCAACGACTTGAATGCAGGATCGCCCCGCGCCTCGCCCGTTTGGGCGTATATTCAGATGCGGTTTTTTGGAGGACGCTTCGATGACGAGAGCACGCGGTGAGGGCGGGCACGCCAGAGCGCGCCTCGTGCTGCCCGGCGTCACGCTTCTTCTGCTCGGGGCTCTCACCGCGGCCCCGCGCGCCGCCGCTCAGCCCCCCGTGCCGGTTCACATCGCCGGCATCCAGATGATCTCCCCCGACCAGGTGCTCCTGCTGCTGGCGGATGAGAAGGAGGAGAAGGCCGTGCCGATCTCCGTCGGGCGCGACCAGGGGATCGCGATCTATCTGGGCAAGGAGAAGGCGGAGGCGCCGCGGCCCATGACGCACGACCTTCTGGCGAACATACTGAAGACCCTGGGGGCCGTGGTCGAGCGAGTGACCATCACCGATTTGAAGAGGGACACCTATTTCGCCGAGATCGCGCTGCGGTCGGGCGACGAGGCCCACGCGATCGACGCGCGGCCGTCGGACGCCATCGCCCTGGCGGTGCGCCTGAACGCGCCGATCTTTTCCGCCCCCGGCCTGCTGCGGCCGCTGGGCACCCTGGGCCGGCCGGCGCCGACCACCAACGCCGACCGGCGCCTCGGTCTCAGCGTCCAGGAGCTCGACCGCGACCTGGCGGAGTTCATGGGGGCGACGCGCGTGGCCGGCGTGCTCGTGGCGAGCATCGTGGCCGGCGGCCCTGCCGAGAAGACGGGGCTGTACCGCGGCGACATCATCCGGGAGATCGACGGGAAGCCGACCGCGGACCTGGAGGCCTATCGCGCGGCGATCGACGGCGCCCTTCCGTTGCGGTTCTCGGTCTGGCGCGAGGGTCGCTCCCTGACGCTGGTCAGGCCCTGAAGAAGCGCGCGGCCGCGGAGGGGAAGCGTCGGGCCTGCGCCGTCTTCAAGAGGCGGGCGGCGTCGTAGGGAAAGCGCCTGTACTGCACCTCGACATCGCCGTTGGTCTGGATCACCACGTACCCGGTGCGCGGGTCGTCGTCCTGCGGGAACCCCACGCTCCCGGCGTTGATGAAGTGGCGGCCGTCCACGATGCGGTGGTACGGCCGGTGGGTGTGGCCGAAGATGATGATGTCCGCGTCCGCGGCGTCCCCCATCTCGCGGAAGAAGTCCTCGTCACGGTACTCCCAGAGGGGCGTGTAGGCATCGATCGGCGTGGCGTGCACGACCACCGCCCGCCGCCCGCCCGCCTCCAGCCGCTGCTCGAACGGCAGGTCCCCGAGGTAGCGGCGCGTGAACCTTTCGACGTGCTCCAGGGTCCAGGCGTAGGCCCTGGCCTCGAAGTCTTGCGTCTCCCGGGGGCCGGACTCCGGCCCGAAGGACTCGGCCTCGTCGGCCACGCTCTCGTCCAGGTTGCCGCGCACCCCCGGTATCCCGTGGGCCCGCACCAGGGCCACCGTCTCGTCGGGGAAAGGAGCGAAGCCGACCAGGTCGCCGGTGTGGCAGATCACGTCGTACCCCTCGGCGCGGCTCTCCCTGAGCGCCACCTCGAGGGCCGGCAGGTTTCCGTGAACGTCGCCCAGCGCGATGATCTTCATGAGGGAGCCCGCGCGACAGGACGCCGCCCCGCGGGCACCGGACGATACCAGAACCGGCCCGGCGCTTTCAACCGCCCCAGGCGCTGAGTAATCCACATCTCGGGGCGCAGGCCCCGCCGCGCCGCGCGGCACGCCTCCGCGGCTCTCGCCGCTCGGCTCCGCTCCGCTCGCGACCCGCTGCACCCCGCACGCCAAACGCGCTTCGCGCGGCGCCCCCGCTCGCTTCCGCAGGGCCTCGCGGCGCGGCGGGGCCTGCGCTCCAAGTCGGGCCTCTATCAGATCTCCCCTTCATGTCCGGAC
>JACQNT010000094.1 GCA_016202915.1 Acidobacteriota bacterium | reverse complement strand
TGTCTGCACCTCGTCGGCGATTATCAAGATGCCGTGCTTGCGGCAGATCGCCGTCAGGATCGGATAGTACTCCTGGGGGGGCATGACGAACCCCCCTTCGCCGAGGACCGGCTCGACCAGGAGGGCGGCGACCGCGGCCGGATCGACGTAGCGCTTGAAGAAGTCTTCCAGGAAAGTGGCGCACTCGATGTTGCAGCCGGGGTACTTCTTTCCCCAGGGGCAGCGGTAGCAGTAGGAATACGGCATCCGCTGCACCTCGGGAGCGTACGGCCCGAAATGATCCTTGTAGGGATGCACCTTGCTGGTGAGCGACATCGCCAGGAGCGTCCGCCCGTGGAAGGCGTCCTCGAAGCAGATGACGCCGCTCTTGCGCGTGAAGTTGCGCGCCACCTTGACGGCGTTCTCGACCGCTTCGGCGCCGCTGTTCACGAAGAAGGTCTTCTTCGGGAAGGCGCCGGGCGTGATCCGGTTCATGGTCTCGGCGAGCCGCACGTACGGCTCGCTCATGGTGACGTGGAAGCAGGAGTGGGTGAACCGCTCGGCCTGCTCCTGGATCGCCCGGACCACGGTGCCGGCGGCGTGGCCCACGTTGAGGACCCCGATGCCGCCCGCGAAGTCGATGAAGCGGTTGCCGTCCACGTCCTCCAGGATCGCCCCCTCCCCCTTCGCCATGAAGACGGGGGTCATGTTGTAAGGGCCGCGCGGGACGGCCGCCTGGCGGGCCTTTAGCAGCTCCTGCGAGCGGGGCCCCGGAACGGCGGACTTCAAGAGAATGCTCCGCTTCACGGCGCTACGTCTCCTCCCGCACGGCGTCCAGCCCCTTGATCCACATCTTCTGCATCAGCCGAGGCTCCGCACGCTTTTTCCCGAAGGCCCTGAAACGGGCGCATTATACGCCACGCGCCGGCCGCGGCCGGACCCAGGCGCGCGGCGGAGGGCGGCCCTACGAAACCGCGCGCAAGCCTGCTCGGGTCGGAGAGCATTTCGTCGCGTGTGGTAGGAGGCGCGCCGGAGGAACGGCGCTTGCCGGAGACAGGGGCCAGGTTCCGCCTCGCTCACCCCGGATGGGCGCTCTTCCTCGCCGCCGCCCCCCTCGCCTTCGGTCTCTTCTGCGGGCCTCGCCGGTAGAGCGGAACCTGGGTGTGGAACGCGCGCAATCTCCTCTCCATCCACGCCAAGGAGACCGCGATGGCCTATATGGCCCGGGAGATCCGGGAGCGGAGTTCCGCGCTCTCTACCAGCCGGTGCAGCGCTGGACCTTCCCCAACGGCGTCTCCCTCGTCCTTCTCCAGCGCCGCGACAGCCCCCTTCCCGGCGCGGGACAGAGGGCCCTCGACGGGCAGCCTCACGCCATGCTCCGCAGCGTGTCCTCCAGGATGCCCAGGACCTCGTCGATCTCCTTCTTCGCGATGAACAGGGCCGGCTCGAAGCGCAGCGTCTTGGCGTTCAGGAGGGTGCCGGCCACGAGCACCCCGCGGCGGAAGAGACCGGCGGCCACGGCATACCCGAAGTCGGTGCTGACAAACTCGACGCCGATCAGCAGGCCCCTGCCCCGGACATCCACCACGTAGTCGGGGTAGCGCGCCTGCACCTCCCTGAGTCCCTGCAGGAAGTACTCCCCCGCTTCCGCCGCCTTCGCCGGCAGGTCCTCCGACAGGGTCACGTTGATGGCGGCGATGCCGGCCGCGCAGGCGATCGGGTTCCCGCCGAAGGTCGAGGAGTGCAGGAACGGGTTCTTCTCCAGCACCTTCCAGATCTCCGGCGTCGAGATGAAGGCCGAGAGGGGCATGACGCCGCCCCCCAGCGCCTTCCCCAGGCACATGATGTCCGGGATGATGTTCCAGTGATCCACGCCGAACAGCCTCCCCGTCCGCCCCAGGCCGGTCTGCACCTCGTCGGCGATCAGCAGGACGTCGAACTCGTCGCAGATCTCGCGCAGGCGGGGCCAGTAGTCGTCCGGCGGGACGATCGCGCCCGCCTCCCCCTGGATCGGCTCCGCCACGACCGCCGCGATCTCCAGCCCCACGTCGCGCGCCTTCTTCAGTTGCCACTCCACCTCGTCGGCGTCGCCGAACTCGACGAAGTAGACGTCCTGGAGGAGCGGCTCGAAGGCGACCCGGTAGTCGGCCTTCCCCATGAGCGACAGCGACCCGTACGACTTGCCGTGGAAGCCGCGGATGGTCGAGATGAACCCCGACTTCTCGGTATGAAGGCGGGCCAGCTTCATCGCCCCTTCGACGGCGTCCGTCCCGTTATTGATGAAGAAGCACTTTTGTAAATTCCCGGGGGCGATCTCGCCCAGGAGCTCGGCCAGGGCGCCCCGCAGGGGGTCGAGGAGCTCCTGGCTGCTGAGCGGCATCCGGGCGAGCTGGCTCTGGACCGCCGCGACGATCTTCGGGTGGCGGATGCCGGCGCTGTAAATCCCGAAGCCGCCCAGGCAGTCGATGTACCGCCGCCCCATGATGTCCTCGACGTAGATCCCCTCCCCCGTCCACTCGATGGCGGCGTACTGCTCCGCCTCGGCGACCGACTTGCGGTACTCCAGGAACCCCGAGTTGAAGTAGGCGTCGAACGACTTGATCGTCTCCCTGACGACCCGCTTCTTGCCGGCGGGGGTCAGGCGGTCGTGCCGGGCGATGATGTCGAGCCAGCGCTGCGACTCCTTGATCACCCTCTCCGGGGACATGCGGCGGGTGCCGCGGCGCGCCCTTGCCTTGGCCGCCGCCTTGAGGCTCCGGCGGACGGCCGGGCGCCTCTCGGGGGCGGGGCTGGCCAGGGCGGCGTCGGCGCGGGCGCCGCCGCCTGTGGCCGGGTCGCCCCTCCGGGCGGCTCCGGCGCCCGGACGGCCACCCGGAGAGAGGCGGACCGTCGCGAGCGGCAGGATGCCCTCCTGGCTCACTCTGCCTCCTGGCCTGGTATCGCGCTTCCCATTGGCTTTCATGATGATGACCTCTCGCATTCTCATTAAACAGACAACGCCCCGCGGGCTCCATGAGCCGTGACGACGACCGCTCACTAACTGGCTTGAGTCAGGGTCCGGGGTAGTCGCCGGCTTGAACCGGTTGGCTAGGTGTCGGCCAGGAACGGGCGGGTCTTTCTCAGGTACGCCATCAGACCCCAGGCGAGCGTGCCACGCCGCCCGACCACCCCCTTGGCGAACACCCGGGGTCGACCGGAGAGGGAACGCGCGGCCTGGGGATTCATGAGGGACTCCTTGAAGCGGGTGGATCGTAGTCGATCGGCCGGTCCCCGGTCAAGGCTCCGGGGCCCAGCGGATGCTGGACCCGTCGCAGGCATCAACTGTAAGTTGCTGACGCGGCTAGGTTTGCATCTGAAGCGAGGCGCGGCGCCGGGTTGCATTTGCCACCCCCCAACATCATATTAGAGGCACCCCGCGGGGGATTCCCCGCCCGGGCAGGGGGCCGAATGGCCGTGGGTTCCGATCTCCCAGGTCTCCTCGCCAACTCGCTCAAACAGATCAGCACGGCGACCAAGGCGGTCGCCTTCTACCCCGGCCAGCACCCGGCCGTCGTCAGCGCCATCGGCCGGGCCTCGGTGGCTTTGAAGGAGGCGCTCGCCGGGCGGGACGAGGTGCGGCTGGGAGTCCTCGAGACCGGGTTCGTGCTGGCCGACGAGCCGGTCGCCCCGGAGGACCCCGCCCTGGCAGGCTTCGCCGCCTACCTGAGCCGCCGGGGGGTGGGCGTCATCCGCTTCCGCCCGCCCGTTCAGGACGAGGCGCTCCGGGGTCTCCTTGAGGTGATCGCCCTCGACCCGGGAGCCCTGAGATCCAGGGGCGGACCGGGGAGTTGCCTGCGGGAGCGCAAGGTCGAAGGAGCGTCGATCGACGACCTCGATCTGGCCGCCATCATGCGGACGGCCCGGACGGAGGGCGCCGCCCAGCCGGGCCCCCAGGGAAAGAGCGCACCGGCTTCTTGGAGCGATCTCCTCTCGAGGTTCCTCCTCGGCGAGGAAGAAAACTGCCCCTCAGGAGGGGAGCATCTCCTGAGGCGCGTGGCGGGGGACGCGGGCGCAGCGAAGGAGCTGATGGCCTCCCTGCAGGCCGCGAGCAAGGACCGGGGAAACCGGGGTCCGCTGCTGGCCTCCGCGCTGCAGCAGGTCGCCTCCACGGTCGCCGCCGCGGAGCCGGAAGCGCTCGCGACACTGATGGCCCATCTAGCGGCAGCCATGTCGGAGCTCGACGTGCAGGGGCGGCTGGAGGTCCTGCAGGCTTCCATACCGGTTTCGGGCACCGGCCTCGACCTGGCGCGCGAAGTCCGGGCGCGCATCCCCGACGAAGCCATCGCGGATCTGGTGGTTTCGCTCGTGCAGGCGGAGGGCTCGGTCAACGCCCGCCTGGGAACCGTCATCCGCAAGGTCCTGAGCGACAGGGG
>JACQNT010000093.1 GCA_016202915.1 Acidobacteriota bacterium | reverse complement strand
TCGGACCGAGCCCGTGGCCGCGTGCAGTTCACGCGGCCGGGCGAGGGAGACCCGAGGCGCGCCGCGCCGGTGGGCGGTTTTGGCCCAGCCCGGCGCGGCGACGCCGTCCCCCGCGAGGCGGAGCGGCCGCCACCAGATGGTGAAGATGTCTCAGCGGCGCGGACGCCCGCCGCGGCCGAAGGCGGCCCGCAGTCGGCTCAGGAGGCCGCCCCTCGGAGGAGAAGGGGCATCACCCGCCTCGACCTCTTTTCCGTCCAGGATCGCCCGCGGGGTCTCCTCCACCATCCGGCGGGCCGCGGTCTCACCGACGACCAGGGCCGCGGCGCGCACCGCCTCCGTGAGGACGGGAGGGCGGTAGGAGGCGTCGTGGCTGTCCGTGGCGATGACGTGCAGCAGGTTGCGTTCCAGCATGGAGAGGGCGAACGCGCGCGCCTTGTCGCCGAACTTGCCGGTGATCGATGAGGCGGTCACCTGCGTGAGGGCGCCGAGGCGCACGGAGGCGGCGAGGCGCTCGATGTCCGCGAGATAGTAGGCGACACGCTCGGGATGCGCCAGGAGAGGGGTGATGCCGAGGAGCCGCAGCTGGAAGAGCATGTCCTCGACGCGCATCGGGATCTGCTGGTAAGGCAACTCGAGCAGCAGGTACTTCCCCAGGTCGCCCACGGTCATCAGCGTCCCGGCGCGGGCCCGCTGCGGCAGGTCGGCCGCGAAATAGACCTCCGCGCCGGGCAGGACGGCCACTCCCTCCGCCTCGTTCCCTTTCTGCGCCTCGCGGACCAACGCCACCCTCTCCAGGATGATCTCCCGGGGATTGTCGTAGACCCCGGGCTTCATGTGCGGGGTGGCGACGATCGTGCGCACGCCGTCCCGGCGGGCGATTCGCAGGCACTCGAGGGTCTCTTCAAGCTTCCTGGCCCCATCGTCGATGCCCGGCAGCAGATGGTTGTGCAGGTCGATCACGCCTCCTCCTTGAGAGGCCGCGCCAGAAGCTCGGCCACCGCCTCGCGCGGCGGCCTCCCCTCGAACAGCACCCGGTGGACCTGGCGGGCGATCGGCATGTCCACGCCCTGCCGTTCCGCCAGGACGACGGCGGCCCGGCTCGTCGCCACACCCTCCGCCACCATCCGCATCTCCCCCAGGATCTCCTCCAGCCGGCGCCCGCGCCCGGCCTCGATCCCCACGGCCCGGTTGCGGCTCAATGCGCCGGTGCAGGTCAGGATCAGGTCGCCCGCCCCCGCCAGCCCGGCGAAGGTCTCCGGCCGGCCACCGAGCGCCGCCCCGAGGCGCGACATCTCCGACAGGCCGCGCGTGATCAGGGCCGCGCGGGTATTGGATCCGAACCCGATCCCCTCGGCGATCCCGGTGGCGATGGCCATGACGTTCTTGAGGGCGGCGCACGTTTCCACTCCGGTCCGATCGCCGTTGCGGTACGCCCGCACGTTGCCCGTGGACAGCGCCTCCTGCACCCGTCGGGTCGCCGCGGGATCCGGGCCGGCCACCACCAGCCCCGTCGGGTCGCCGCGCGCCACCTCGAGGGCGAAGCTGGGCCCCGAGAGCGCCATCACCCGCGGGCTCTCGTCCCCGGTCCCGAGGACCCGGGCCAGGACCTGAGACAACCTCAAGAGTGATCCCTCCTCGATCCCCTTGGAGGCGATCACCAGATCGGCCCCCTCCGGCAGGTGCGGGGCGGCCGCGGCGTAGATCGCCCGGCTGGCCTGCGCCGGCGCCACGAACAGGACCATCGAGGCGCCGCGCACGGTCCCGGCCAGGTCGCTCGACACCTGGACGTTCGGCGGCAGGCGATGTCCGGGGAGGTATCCGGTGTTCTCCCGCGTAAGCTCCAGCGCGGCGGCCGTCGCCGGGCTCCTGGCCCACAGCGCGACCTCGGCGCCCGATCGGGCCAGGTGGAGAGCGAGCGCCGTGCCCCAGCTCCCCGCCCCGATGACCGCGGCCCGGATCAAGTCCGCCCCCCGGCGCCGAAGCGGTTCTCGTTCCCCCGCGCCAAGCGCATCAGATTTGAACGGTGGCGGACGACTGTCAGGGCCGCCACCGCGACCGCCGCCAGGACGACGTCCCGATCGCCCCGGAGGAGATGCGCCGCCAGGGGCAGGGCGAGCGCGCCCAGCACCGATCCGAGCGCGACCGTGCGGCTCAGTCCGGCGGCCAGCAGGAAGACCGCCAGGGCCACCAGGAGGGCGCCCGGAGCGAGGACGGCGAAGACGCCGGCGCCGGCCGCCACGCCCTTGCCGCCTCTGAAGCGCAGGAAGGGAGTGAAGTTGTGCCCCAGGATCGCCAGCACGCCGGCGACCGCGTCACCGCCGGATCCTGGAACGCCGCCCGTCATCCACCGCGCCAGGAGGACCGCGGCGGCCCCTTTCGCGGCGTCGAGGAGGAGGCCGACGGCGCCGAGCGCCGGGCCGGCGGCGCGCGCCAGGTTGGTGGCGCCGATGTTCCCGCTCCCGAGCGTCCGGATGTCGACTCCGCGCGCCTTCGCAATCAAGAACGAGAACGGGACCGCGCCCAGCAGGAACGCCAGGAGGAGGGCGCCCGGGGTCGCGCCCCCGGGCCAGCCCTCGAGGCCGAACCACGCGCCGATCATGGGCCCCCTCCGGGCGACAGCGGGAAGCGCGCCAGGACGGAGTGCGTTAACCCATGCCGATCCAGCCGGCTCTCGAACAGCGCGAACTCGCTCACCTCGAACGCTCCGGGCGCCTCCTCGGAAGCGCGCGCCAGGGCCGGCCGCCAGTCCCCCCGGGCCGGTCCCTTCACCCGCCCGAGAGTGAGATGGGGGCGGAAGGGACGCTCCTCTCTCGGGAAACCGATCGCCTGGAGCGACCGCTCGAGCGCCTCCTGGAGCCTTCCGGCCATCTCGATCTCCCCCTCCACGCCGACCCAGATCACCCGCGGCGCTCCGCGCCCGGGGAAGGCCCCGACTCCCGCCGCGCGCAGGCGGAAGGTGGAGATCCCCTCTCCGGCCTGAAGAAGCGCCCCCTTGATGTCCGCCAGCCTCCCCGGATCCACCTCTCCGAGGAACTTGAATGTCAGGTGGATCCCCTCCGGCCGCACCCAGCGCACCCGCAACGGCGCCGCCTCGAGGACCTCCACGATCCCGGCGATCCTCCGGCGCACCTCCACGGGGAGTTCCGCGGCGACGAAGAGTCTCAACGTGGTCCTGCCGGACGCGCTCCGGTCAGCTCCCTGCGCAGCAGGTCGAGCGCCCACTGCGCCGCCCGCGCCCGGACGGTCTCCCGATCGCCCGGCAGGCGCAGTTCCCTGTGCAGCGCGCGCTCCGGGCCGTCGACGCCGATCACCACCGTCCCGGGAGGCCTGTTCGCGTCCCCGCCCCCGGGGCCGGCGAACCCCGTCGCCGAGACTCCCCAGGTGGCCGCGAGGAGCTCGCGCGCCCCGCGGGCCATCTCCAGGGCGACCTCCGGGCTGGCCGCGCCGTGGATCTCCAGCGTCTCCCGCCGGACGCCGAGGAGCCGGCGCTTGGCCTCGTCGCTGTAGCAGACGACCCCGCCGACGAAATAGCGCGAGGCGCCCGGGACGCCGGAGATCCTCCCCGCGATCTGTCCGCCGGTGAGCGATTCGGCGACCGCCACGCTCTCCCCCCTCTCCAGGAGCAGGCGCCCGACCGTTCCCTCGAGAGTGTCGCCGTCGCGGGCGAACAGGTCGATCCCCAGCGTCGCCTCGATCTCGCGATCGATCCTCTCGATCCCCACCGCCGGCTCCCCCGGCCGCACCCTCTCTCTAAGATGAATCTCCACCTGCCCCGGGGAGGCCAGGATGGTCCAGGCGACCTCCCCCGCCCGCCGGGCGACGTCTTCGAGCCGGCGGTCCACCTCCGATTCGGCCAGCCCGGCGATCTTGAAGATGCGGTAGACGAACCGCTCCCCGGTCGGGCGAAGCCGCGGGAGGAGCTCCTCCTCAGCCATCCGCTCCATCTCGGACGGCACCCCCGGCAGGAGCGCCACGATCCTCCCCCCTGATCTGAGGAACAGGCCCGGGGCAGTCCCCAGGCGGTTGGCCAGCACCTCGGCTCCCCGCGGCACCTGCGCCTGCCGGCGGTTGCGCGGCGGCATGTCGAGCCCGAGGCGCCGGAAGCGCTCCTCGATCTGGCGGAGGACCGCCCGGTCCTCCTCGAGGGGCAGATCCAGGAGGGAGGCCAGCGCCTCGCGAGTCAGGTCGTCCACCGTCGGCCCCAGCCCTCCCGTCGCCACCACCAGGTCGGAGCGGCCGAGCGCCACGCGGAACGCCTCCTCGAGGTCCCCGATGACATCACCGACCACGGTGCGGAAGCGGACGGGGATGCCGATCTCGCCCAGGCGGAACGCCAGGTAGGCCCCGTTCGTGTCGCTGCGCCCGGGGTCGAGAAGCTCCGAGCCGATCGCCAGGATCTCGGCCCGCGGCGTCATGCGGCAGGCTCCAGACGCCGGATGGCGTCAAGCATCGCCCGGGAGAACTCCTCCAGCGCCCGCCGGTCCGCCTGCCGGGCGCGGCGCACGAAGCGCAGGGGAGGGCCGAAGCGGATATGGATCCGTGCCGGCGCCGGGAAGACGCCGCCCACCGGCAGCGAGTCCCGGGCGCCGTCGATGTAGGCCGGCACCACGGGGGCTCCCGAGAGGGCGGCGATCATCGCCGCGCCGTGGCGCGGCTCGCTGAGCCTGCCGTCGGCGCTGCGGGTCCCCTCCGGGAAGATCCCCAGGACGCGCCCGCCGGAGAGCAGCCTGACCGACTGCTTGATGGCGCGGGAGTCCTGGCCTTCCGCCCGGACCGGGACGGTCCCCATGCCCCAGTAGAACCACCGGATGAGCATCAGATCATACATCCAGCGCAGGACCAGGAAATGGATCGGGCGCGGCGCCGCCGACCCCAGGATGAGGGCGTCCATGTAGGAAGCGTGGTTGCAGACCACGATCGCCGGTCCCCTGCGGGGCAGGTGCTCGAGCCCCTCCCGCGTCAGGCGCAGGTAGAAATGGACGAATGGGAAGAAGATCCCTTTGATGAACCAGTAGAACATCGGCTCACCTGGTCTCCCACCCGGGGGGGACCACGATGCCGCCGCTCACCACCAGCTTGATCCCTTCCTCGACCGTCAGATCGAGCGGGATGATGTCCTTCTCGGGCACGGCGGCCAGCCAGCCGGAGGTGGGGTTCGGCGTCGTCGGCAGGAAGATGAGGGTGAGGCCCGGGAGGTGTCCGCGGCCCTGTGTCATCAGCGTCGCCCCCTCGCGGGCGACGAACCCGATCGTGAAAATTCCGGGCCGCGGGTATTCGACCGCCACGACCCTCTGGAAGCCGCCGGTCTTCATGCTGAACGCGTCCAGGAGCTGCCTGGTCCCCCCGTAGATCCCTTTGATCAATGGGATGCGCAGCATCAGCTGATCGAAGGCCGCTACGAACCGGCGCCCCAGCAGGTTGGTGGCGACGACGCCGACCAGCACGATCACCAGCAGCGTCGCGGAGATGCCGATCAGGGGCACGACATAGGTCGCGAAAGCGGGATCGTCCACCAGGGGGACCCGGAGGATCCTGAGGATCCTGAGGATGAAGGGCGTGGACAGGCCGTGAATCAGGTCGAAGAGGATGGTGAGTACCCACAGTGTGATGATCAGGGGCGTGATGATCACGACACCGGTCAGGAAGACCTGCCGCAGGCGGCCGAGAAAGGTGCGGCGCTCCCTCCGGCGCTTACCCAAGCCCGCCCCCGGGCCGCCCGCCCACGACGCCCAGCCGGCGGGAGAACTTGAGGAAGTAGTCGGCGGCGGAGAAGATCGCCAGGACGACCACGACCCAGATCGCGACATCGCCCGCGACGTTCCACTTCCCGAGGTACTCGTAGCCGAGAATGAGCAGGACGATCGCCACCACCTGGCTGGCCGTCTTGTACTTGCCCCAGACGCTCGCGCCGATCGTGATCCCCTGGCTCGAGGCGATCATCCTGAGGCCGTCGATCGCGAACTCTCGCCCCACGATGATCCAGACCATCCAGGCGGGCGCCACGCCGATCTGCACCAGGGAGATGAAGGCGGCCGAGGTGAGGAGCCTGTCGGCGATCGGGTCCAGGAGGATTCCCAGGGTGGTGACCTGGTTCCGCCGGCGCGCCAGCCAGCCGTCCAGGTAATCGGTGAACGACGCCAGCAGGAAGAGGGCCGCTCCGATCATCTGCCAGGAGAGGCCGATCGGCTCGAAGGCGGTCACCCGGGTCATGAGGACGACCACGAGGACGGGCGTCAGGAAAATGCGGACGATCGTGATCCAGGTTGGAAGGTTGATCATCCCGTCCGCGTGCTGGAAGCAAGATGTAGAATGCGCCGGCGAGGCCGACTCCCGCGCCCGTCCACGCCCTCGGCATCCTCTCGCTCGCGGGGATGGCAACGCTAGCACAAGCCCGGCGGGACGGTCAACCGGAGAGTTGGTGGCGATTCGATTCGGGACCGACGGCTGGCGGGGCGTCATCGCCGACGATTTCACCTTCGACAACGTCCGGGCCGTCGCCCAGGCGATCGCCGACCTGATCCATGAAGAGGGGCGGTCCGGGGGCCCGGTCCCCGTCGGCCACGACGTCCGGTTCCTGAGCGGGCGGTTCGCCGAGGCGGTGGCCGGCGTCCTGGAGGGGAACGGCATCCCCACCCTCCTCCCCGAGGCCCCGACGACCACGCCGATGGTCTCCTGCCAGGTGGTGGCGTCGGGGGCGCCCTTGGGTGTCTGCATCACCGCCAGCCACAACCCGCCCCACTACAACGGCCTCAAGGTCAAGGCGGCCTTCGGAGGAAGCGCCCCGCCGGAGCTCACCGCCCGACTGGAGGCGCTGCTGGAGCGGCGCGCGCCGCGGCCGGGCCGGGTGCCGCAGAGGCGCCACCCGTTTCTCCCCGCGTACGTGCCCCGGCTGCGCGCCGTCGCCGACCTGGAAGACATCCGGGCCGCGTCGCTGCGCGTGGTCGCGGACAGCATGCACGGCGCCGCAGGCCGGATCCTCGAGACCCTTCTTGCCGGGGGGCTGACGCGCGTGGTGACCGTGCGCGGCAACCCCGACGTCCTGTTCGGGGGCGTGAGCCCGGAGCCCCGTGTCGAGAACCTCGGACCTCTGCGGGAGGCGGTGCTACGCCACCGCGCGCACCTCGGCATCGCCACCGACGGCGACGGCGATCGAGTCGCGGTGTGCGACGAGACCGGGCGCATCCTGTCTCCGTTTCAGGTCTTCGCCCTCGTCGCCGTCCACCTGCTGGAGGGGAAGGGCTGGCGCGGCGGGATCGCCCGCACGTTCGCCAATACCCTGGTGGCCGAGCGGATCGCCCGCCGCTATGCCCTGCCGTTCCACGATCTGCCGGTCGGCTTCAAGCATATCGCGCGCCTGATGCTCGAGCAGGACATCCTGATCGGCGGCGAGGAGAGCGGCGGGATCGGAGTCAAGCGCTACCTCCCGGAGCGCGACGGCATTCTGGTGGGATTGATCCTCCTCGAGATGCTGGCGTCCGGCGACCGGCGGCTCAGCCGCCGGGTCGCCGTGATCGAGAACACGTACGGCCGCTACGCCTACCGCCGCGTCGACCTGCCGATCCCGTCGGACGCCGGCCGGGAGGCCGTGGCCGGCCTCCAGGCGCGGCCTCCCGCGCGCCTCGCCGGCGTCGCCGTCCGGGGGATCGACGCCCTCGACGGCGTCAAGCTCCTCCTGGGGGACAACGGCTGGATCCTGTTCCGCGCTTCCGGCACCGAGCCGGTTCTGCGGGTGTACTGCGAGGCGCCCACCGAGGCGCTGGTGCAGCGGCTGATCCGCTCCGGCATCGCGCGCCTCCGCCGCGGCCCGCGCCGGCCGGCGCTGAGGGAACGGCGCTTCAGCGCAGGCCGCGGGTGGCGGAGTAGATCTCCAGGAGACCCCCGACCGAAGCCAGGCTGGTGAGGAGACCCGCCAGGAGGAGCAGGTAGGTGGCGCCCCGGGCCAGCCGCGCGCTCACGGGGCCGTCGTGCGCCAGGCGCAGCAGGTAGGGCCCGAGCGCCAGCGCCGCGAACAGGACGACGGCCGTCTTGCTATGGGCGAGCGGCTCCGGCAGAGCGTACAGCAGGCCGGAGACACCCGCCGTGACCGCGTAGGGAAAGGTGCGGAACAGGTCCGCCTCCCGGATCATCTCTTCCAGGGCGAGGCCGGCCCCCACGCACAGGAACGGGTAGAGCGGGACCCGGTACCAGCCGTAAATCACCCGGTAGTCCGCCGTGAGGGCGATGACGATCGCATAGACCGCCACCGGCAGGAGGAGGGCCCGCTCCCGGCGCAGTGCGGCCAGGCCGGCGCAGAGCAGCAGCCACAGGTACCAGCCGCGGCCGAAGTACTTGACCACCACCTTCCCGCCGAGAAGGTCATTCACCGCTTCCAGGCTCACCCACTTCGTGGTGGCCTGGGCCTGGATCACCTTCAGGAAGATCTCGAAGTCGTACGCCCAGGCGTAGGCCAGGTAGGCCGCGAAGAACCCCGCCGTCACCGCCAGGGCCAGCAGGGCGCCGCGGTAGCGCCGCCGGGCGGTCATCATGATGAGGACCACGGCGGGCACCGCGGCGCCGGTCGCCTTCGTCCAGAGCGACAGGCCGCACAGCACCCCCGCCAGGACGATGTCCCGCGTCGCCGCCGTCCGCTCGTGTCGCAGCACCATCAGGATCGCTCCCATGAACAGGAGGGCCAGGAGGCTCTCGGCTTTGACCAGTCGGTGGGAGACGACGATGATCGGGAGCGTGGCGTACACCAGGGCGGCCAGGAGCGCCGCCTGCTCGGAGGCGCCGTAGGCGCGCGCCAGACGATCGAGGAGCACGACCCCCAGCAGGCTCAGGAGGATCGGCACCAGGCGCATGACGGGAAGGGAGCATTCCAGGAAATGGCGCGCCCCCGCGAGGGAGCACACGAGTCCGACGGGGAGGGAGAACAGGGGCGGGTGATCAAAGTACGGCCGCACCAGGACGTAGCGGTCGCCGAACCAGCGGAAGTCGAGCGTCTGATCAACCGGGTAGCGATCCGGGAAGGTGCTCCAGGCCCGCGGCGAGCCCTCGTGCAGCAGGTGCCATCCCTCCCAGGCATGCTGGTACTCGTCCGCCGTCTCGTGGTGGAAGGGCACCAGGGCGTAGTCGTGAAAACGCAGCGTCGCGGCCAGGATCAGGATCGCGCCGAGCGCGAGCGTCGCCTTTTCCCCTTCGAGCAGGCCCGGCAGGCGACCGGCGGCCCCCTCCGGCTTCCGGCCCCGGGCCAAGGCGAGAGCCGCCGCCGCGGCGCCCGCGATGATCAGGAACCAGGCCACGGCGCGGCGCTGCTTCCCTTTCTTGATCGCCTCCGCGTCGGGAGCCAGGGAGGAGGACGGCACCGTATGGAGCCGGCTTCCCGGGGGCTGCCAGCGCAGGACCAGCAAGGCCTCCCCCTGCTCCAGGTTGTAGTCGATCTCGAGCGGTGCCAGCCCGGGCTTCAGGTCGATTTCGGTCACGGCGTCGGGCAGGAGGGCGACGGGCGCTCCGCCGATCCGCAGCGCGGCCTTCCCCTGGGCCTGGACCTCGAAGCCGTACCGCCCGGCGCGCGGGACACGCAGGAGGCCCCGCCAGCGGATGATGTACGGCGGCCGCCGGGCGGGAAAGCCGTGCCGCCCCATGTCCCAGTGGAACAGGTAAGCGGCGTCGATCCTCTGCGGGACGGGGAAATCGATCCGCGGATCGATCCGCTCGTGGACCACCTCTTCGGCGTTCCTCGGCCCGGGCATGGAATAGCTGCCGCGCAGGCCGCCGGTCGGGCGGAGGAGCGCGGACAGGATGCCGACATACGCCGCCAGGAACAGGAGGAGGAGGTACGCGGCGCGGCGTCCGGAAAGAAGGGGGCGCTTCACGACGCGATTCCGGAGCGGGCGGCCTCGCGCCGCATCGCGTCGAGGAGTTCCGTCCTGTCGCCCTCCGGCATGAAGGCGGAGCGCGCCGTGCGCATGCCGATCGCCAGGACCTCCTCCGGCGACAGTCCGAGGCGCTCCTGAAGCACCTGCCACTCTCCCGCCGCGGAGGTCCTGAACAGCGCCGGATCGTCGCTGCTGACCGTGACCGCCACGCCCGCCCGGTGCAGCGCCCGGATCGGGTGATCCTCCCAGCGGCGCACCACGCCGGTCATCAGATTGCTCGTGGGGCAGCACTCCAGGGGGACGCCGGTGCGGCGCAGCAGGCTGACCAGTTCCGGGTCCTCCGCCGCCCGGATGCCGTGGCCGACGCGCTCCACCTCCAGGACCTCCAGCGCCTCCCAGACGGATCGCGGCCCGTCGAACTCGCCGGCGTGCACGGTGGTGCGCAGGCCGAGCCGGCGCGCCTCACGGTAGGGCGCGGCGAAATCGCCGGTCGGCAGGGCCTTCTCGTCCCCCCCCATCCCGATGCCGATGACGCCGTACCGCCTGCAGTCCGCCGCCGCGCGCACCAGGTCCTCGAGCGCGCGCACGCCGAACTGCCGCACGCCATCGAGAAGGAACCGCATCCGCGGAGCGCCGCGCTTCTCCCCGGCGCGCGCCGCCCCGCTGACGGCGTCCAGGATCTCGGCCGCCGGCACCCCGCCGGAGCGCGCGAAGATCGTCGGCGAGCAGAAGACTTCGGCGTAGCGCACGCCGTCGCGCCGCAGGCGCTCGGAGAGGGCGGAGGCGATGAGGGCGAAATCCTCGGGCCGCAGCAGCAGGGCGCACAGATCACGGAAGTTCTCCAGGAAATGCGGGAAGTCGCGGTGCCGGTAGAGACGGCCGAGCTCCCTGCGCTCCTCCGGGCCCACCGTTCGGCCGCGGCCCCGGATCAGCCCGACCAGGGTGTCGAGATCGACGGAGCCTTCCAGGTGGAGGTGGATCTCCGCCTTGGGGAAGTCGCGCGCAAAGGCCCGGCGCCCGCGTTCCTCGGACAACGGCCCGCCCCCTTCCCGGCGCCTGCGCTGCGCCGTCAGCGAGGCCGGCTGGCGGCGCCGGCGGTCCCTTCCGCCGGCCGCGCCGGCGGCGTCTCCGCGTAGGGCTGGCGCGTCCCGAACAGCCGCAGCACCTTCGCCACGTAGCGGTGCGTCTCCTGGTAGGGCGGGACGCCCCGGAGCGCCAGGACGACGTTCTCGCCCGCATTGTACGCGGCGAGCGCCAGGCGGTGGTCGCCGTTGAAGAGATCCAGGAGGTACCTCAGGTAGCGCACTCCGCCGAGCACGTTCTCGACGGGGTTGAACGGATCGACCACGCCGAAGCGCGCGGCGGTCTCCGGCATGAGCTGCATGAGGCCCAGGGCCCCCTTCGGCGATACCGCCCGCGCGTTGAAGCTGGATTCCACCGCCGCCAGGGCGTACACCAGCTCGGGCGCCAGGCCGTGCTTCAGCGCGGTCTTCGAGATGAGCTGCCGGTACGCCTCCCCCGAGCGCATCCCGCGGGGGGAGCCGTGGGTCGGATAGGCCCGCAGGTCCCGGTGATCGGGAATGTTGGTGAGGATCAGGGCCCCGTCCGCGCCCTGCCGGTAGTAGATGTCGTCCGCGACCGCGGGGGCGAGGGCGCAGGCGGCGCCCAGGAGGAGGCAGCCGGCGCGTCTCATCGCGCGGCCCTGGCGCTGCGGATCACGTCGCGGGCGACGGCGATGCTGCTGACGCGGGTCCCTTCCGGGTCGCCCGCGCGCCGGCCGCCCGCCTCCGCCAGGTCGGCCTTGCCGCCGCCACGGCCGCCGACCAGCGCGGCCAGCTCCTTGACGATCGCGCCCGCGTGGAGCGGCGGGATCAGGTCCCTGCTGACCGACACGGTCACGTGGACCCGGTCGTCCTGCACGGCCCACTGGATGATGACGCCCGACTTGAGACGCTCGCGGTTCCTGTCGATCAGCGCCCGCACCGCGCTCCTGTCGAGGTCCTTCTGGACCGCCGGGACCATCAGCTTCACGCCCTCGACGTCCTGGACCTGCGCCTCGGCGGAGGCCCCGCCGGCGGCGGCCCTGTCTATCTTAAGCTTCTCGATCTCGCGGGCCATGCTGCGGTTCTGCTCCAGGAGGCGCGCCAGCGTCTCGTGCACCCGGGCGCGTTCGACGTTGAGGGCGGACTGGAGCTTCTCCACCAGGCGCCGGTCCTCGCGCAGATCGCCCAGCGCGGCGCGTCCCGCCAGCGCCTCGACGCGGCGGATGCCCGCGGCGATGCCGCGTTCCTGCGTGACCTTCAGGAGGCCGATGGAGCCGGTGCTGGCCGCGTGCGTGCCGCCGCACAGCTCCATGCTGAAGCCGGGCACCTCCACGACCCGCACCTCGTCGCCGTACTTGTCGCCGAAGAACGCCAGGGCGCCGCGGCGCAGCGCTTCGTCGAGCGGCATGACGCGGGTGGTGATCGGCAGGTCCTGGCGGATGACGTCGTTCACCTCGTCCTCGACCTGCTGGAGGATCTCCTCCGACAGCCCCGCGTAGTGGCTGAAATCGAAGCGCAGGCGATCGGGGTCCACGAGCGACCCGGCCTGCTTCACGTGCGTCCCGACCACGTCCCGCAGGGCGGCGTGCAGCAGGTGCGTGGCGTCGTGGCTGCGCATCACCGCCTCGCGCCGCTCGCGATCGACCTCGGCGCGCACCATGTCCCCTGCCCGCAGCCGCCCCTCGCGCACCACGACGTCGTGCAGGTTGAGCCGCGGCAGCGGGGCGCGCGTGTCCCGCACGAAGGCGACGCCGGTGGAGGCGGTCAGGTAGCCGGTGTCGCCGACCTGGCCGCCGGCCTCGGCGTAGAACGGCGTCCGGTCGAGCAGCACCTGGCCCGCGTCGCCGGTTCCCAGCTCCTCCACCAGGTCCTCTCCCCTGACCAGGGCGAGGACGCGCGCCTCCTCGATCCGGGTCGTCTCGTAC
>JACQNT010000001.1 GCA_016202915.1 Acidobacteriota bacterium | reverse complement strand
GACTTCGTCCGCCGGGAGAGCCGGAAGGCCGGCTTCTCGAAGGTCGTCGTGGGCCTCTCCGGGGGCGTCGATTCGGCCACCGCGGCCGCGATCGCCTGCCGGGCCCTCGGCCCCCGGAACGTCCTCTCCGTCCTGATGCCCTACCGCACCTCGAGCCGGGACAGCCTGAGCGACGCGCGGCGGGTGGTCCGCCTCCTCCGGGCGCGCTCCGCGACGGTGGAGATCACGCCGATGGTGGAGGCCTACTTCAGACGGCGCCGGGGCGCCTCGCGCCTGCGCCGCGGCAACAAGATGGCGCGCGAGCGGATGGCGATCCTCTACGACCTGTCGGCGGCGAGGGACGCCATGGTCCTGGGGACGAGCAACAAGACCGAGCTCCTCCTGGGGTACGGCACCATCCACGGCGACATGGCCTCCGGGATCAACCCCCTCGGCGATCTGTACAAGACCCAGGTCAGGATGCTGGCCCTCCACCTCGGCCTGCCCGAGGCGATCGTCTGGAAGACGCCCACCGCCGATCTCTGGGCCGGGCAGGCGGACGAGAAGGATCTCGGATACTCCTACGCCGACATCGACGGCCTTCTCGTCCTCCTGGTCGATCGCCGCGCCACCCCGCCGGAGGCGGTGGCGGCCGGCTTCCCGCGACGCATGGTGGAGCGGATGATCGCGCGGATCGTCAGGTCGCAGTTCAAGAGGCGGCCTCCGCTCATCGCCAAGCTGTCTCCGCGCACGATCGGGGTCGACTTCCGCTACCCGCGTGACTGGGGTCGATAGACAGAGGGCCCCGTGAATCGCCCCGCCGCTCCGCGCGGCACGCTCTACGTCGTCGGCACGCCGATCGGCAACCTGGAGGACCTCTCCCCCCGGGCGGCCGCGGCCCTGGCGGCGGGCCGGGTGGTGGCCTGCGAGGACACCCGGAACACGCGCGCCCTCATGGTCCGCCACGGCCTCAGGACGCGCCTGGTCAGCTACCACAAGTTCAACGAGGCGGAGCGCGCCGAGTCCCTCCTCGCGCTCCTGCGCCGGGGGGAGAGCGTGGCGCTGGTGACCGACGGCGGCACGCCGGGGATCTCGGACCCCGGCGCCCTGCTCGTCCGGCGGGCCCGGGAGGAGGGGCACCGCGTGGTGCCCGTTCCGGGCCCTTCCGCCCTCACCGCGCTCCTGTCGGCGAGCGGCTTCCCGCCCGGCCCCTTCACGTTCATCGGCTTCCTGCCGCACAGGAGAGGCGCGCGGCGGAAGTGCCTCGAGGGCCTGCGCCGGGAGCCCCGGCCCCTCCTCTTCTTCGAGGCGCCCCACCGCCTGCCGGCGAGCCTGGACGATGCGCTCGAGATCCTGGGGGACCGCGAGGCCTTCCTCGGCAGGGAGATGACCAAGATCCACGAGGAGTTCATTGCCGGCCGGCTGAGCGCGCTCTGTGCCGCCTTCGCGGGGCGCACGGTCAGGGGGGAGATCGCCTTCCTGGTGCAGGGCGCGACCGAGGTCGCGGGCCGGGCCGGAGCGGCGGTCGCGGAGCGCCCGGCCTCCGATCCCGGCGGCACGACTGGCGTGGACGAGCCCCCCGCGGCGGCGGTGCTGCGCCTGCTTCAGGCCGGCTGGGACCGCAAGGAAGCGATGCGGCGGGTGGCCCGGGAGCGGGGGATCTCCAGGCGCGACGTTTACCGGGACATGCTGCGTGGCCGGAAAGGCGCGCCATGAGCCCCTCCGGCCGGCCCGCGCGGGAGAAGGTCCTGGCCTCCAACCGGCAGGCGTTCCACAACTACTTCATCGGCGACCGCTTCGAGGCGGGCATCGTCCTCCTGGGCACCGAGGTGAAAGCGCTGCGCCAGGGGCTCGCCAACCTCAAGGACTCCTTCGCGCGCGTCGAGGGGCGCGAGATCTTCCTGCACAACTGCCACATCTCCCCTTACTCCCACGGCGGCTACGCCAACCACGAGCCGCTCCGCACCCGCAAGCTGCTCATGCACAGCGAGGAGATCCGGCGGCTGGACCAGAAGACCCGGATCGGGGGCCACACGCTCGTGCCCCTGCGCCTCTACCTGTCGAAAGGACGCGTCAAGGTCGAGATCGCCCTGGCCCGGGGCAAGAAGTTCTGGGACAAGCGCCAGGCGATCAAGGAACGGGACCAGCAGAAGGAGGCGCGCGCGGCGGTGCGCGCCGCTCGCCGCGGCTGATCCTCAGGCGGCGGCCAGCAGCCTCTGGACGATGCTCCGGACGGCGTTCAGATCGAACGGCTTCTGGAGGTAGGGGTTCCCCGCGCTCTCCAGGAACTTCAGGGTTTCGGGGTTGGCCAGGTCTCCCGTGGTGAAGACGAGGCGGCGGACCAGGGAGGGGTCGATGTCGGCCAGGCGGGCGAACAGCTCCTGGCCGCCCATCCCCGGCATCTTGAGGTCGCTGACCACGACGTCGAAGCGCTCCTGCCGCAGCCTGCGGAGCGCCGCGATCCCGTCCCTCTCCGCCTCCACCAGGTGCCCGTCCAGGCGCAGAACGTCCCCGAGGACCTCCAGGATCGAGGTCTCATCGTCCACCAGCAGGATCCGTCCCGTCCGGGGCGGCGGCCCCTCTCCGGCCACCTCCCGGGGCTCCGTGGCCTCCGGCCCCGTCGCGTCGCCTTCACCCTGCACCGGGAGCTCGATCTCGAAGACGGTCCCCTTGCCCGGCGTGCTCTCGACCCGGATCGCACCCCGGTGTTCCTGGATGATGCCGTAGCAGATCGACAGCCCGAGCCCCGTGCCGCGGCCGACCTCCTTGGTGGTGAAGAACGGGTCGAAGATCCTGGGCAGGTGCTCCTGCCGGATCCCCGAGCCGTTGTCGGCGAGGCGGATCTGGATCCGCCCCGCGTGGTGGCGCGTCGCGATGCTCATCCGGTGCGGCCTCTGGACCTCCAGCATGGCATGCTGCGCGTTGTTGATCATGTTCATGAGGACCTGCTGGATCTGGTTCATGTCGGCCATCGTGCGCGGCAGGTCCGGGTCGAGATCCCGGAGGGCCGTGATGTTGTCGGTGCGCAGGTGGTAGTCGCGCATCTCCAGGGTGCTCTCGATGACGGCGTTGAGGTCCAGGAGCGTCTTCCGGGGCTTGTGGTGCCGCGCGAAGATCAGGAGGTTCTGCACGATTCTCTTGCAGCGCCCGGCCTCCGCTTCGATCTTCAGCAGCCCCTGGCGCGTCTCCCCCAGGGCGCCCTTGCGCAGCAGGAGCTGCGCGTATCCCAGGACCCCCGCCAGGGGGTTGTTCAGCTCGTGGGCGACCCCACTCACCAGCTGCCCCACCACCGTCATCTTCTCCGCCTGGATCAACTGGCCCTGGGCCTCCTTCAGGGCCCCGGTCCGCTCCTCGACCTTCCTCTCCAGATCCGAATTGCTGCGCTCGAGCGCCCGGCGGGACTCGCGCAGGTGGACCGTCATCTGGTTGAAGGCCACGGCGAGGGCGCCGATCTCGTCGCGGCCGCGGCGCGGCAGCAGCGTGTCGAGGTCCCCCGCCGCGATCCGCTCCGTCGCCCGCACCAGCTGCTTCACGGGCTCCACGATCACGCGCACCAGGAAGACCGCGATCGCCACTCCCGCCACCAGCACCGCGAGCGTGGCCAGCACCAGGCCGCGCCGGAGCCGCCCGATCTCCTTCATCACCGACCCGGTGGAGAGCCCGATGCAGGCGGTGCCGAGGCGGCCGTTCGCCCGGGGGGCGCTCCCCTCCCCGAGCAGCATGCCGTCCTCTCCGAACAGCGCCCGGCGGCCGGCCCGGATCGGGACCGAGACGAAGTACTGCGCCGGCCCGTCCCCCGGCGGCTGCACCGCGACGAAAGCCGGCCCCTCCGTTCCCGGATCGACCGCGGGAGCGGCCCATTCCGGGACCCGCACCGCGTCGGCGATGCGGTGCTCCGACAGGATCGCGCCCCTCTCGTCGGCCACCCCGGCGTAGACCACGTCGACCTGGTCGCGCAGCGGGCCGAGCGCCGCTTCCAGATGATCGGGGTCATGGGTGAGGACGGCGAGCTCGGACCCGCTGGCCAGCCCCTGCACGAGGATCGTCCCCTTCTCCCGCAGGACGCGGAGGGCCGACTCTTCAACCTGAAGCAGGAAGATCCATCCCAGGCTGATGACCGACACCGCCAGCAGGCAGCAGATCGTCAGCGTGAACTTGACCTTGAGGTTGAGACGGAAGTCCACCGCGTCGATCTCCGGGCTCTGCGGTCCCCCCCCCGCACCCCGCAATCGGAACGCGGGCGCGATGAAAGGGCGAGGGCACCCCTGGAGTGCGATGCCTAATATAGGTGCCGCGATGGGAGAATCAACGCGCCGGGCGGCCGGAGAAGGGACTGTAAGATCCTGCCGGACTGTGGGTTAGCGCACGATCCCCTGGAGCGGGCTGCTGGCGGTGGCGTAGAGCTTTTTCGGGATGCGGCCGGCTTCGTGCGCCAGCCGCCCGGCCTCGACGGCGAGGCGCATGGCCCTTGCCATCCGGACAGGGTCGGTGGCCCCGGCGATGCCGGAGTTCATCAGGACGCCGTCGGCTCCCAGCTCCATGACCAGGGAGGCGTCGGAGGCGGTCCCCACCCCGGCATCGACGATCACCGGGATGTCGCGGATCTGCTCCAGGAGGATTTTCAGATTGGTCTCGTTCTGCAGGCCGAGCCCCGATCCGATCGGCGCGGCGAGCGGCATCACCGCAGCGGCCCCCGCGTCGCGCAGGCGGCGGGCCACCACCACGTCGTCGTTCGTGTACGGCAGGACGACGAACCCTTCCTTCACCAGCGTGCGGGTCGCCTGGAGCAGGCCCTCGTTGTCCGGGAACAGCGTCTTCTCGTCACCGATGACCTCGAGCTTGATCAGGTCCGACAGGCCCGCTTCGCGGGCGAGCCGGGCCGTCCGCACCGCCTCCTCGGCCGTGTAGCAGCCGGCGGTGTTCGGCAGGAGGGGCGTCCTGCCGGTGTCGATGAAGTCGAGCAGCGACCCCGCGCCGCGCTTCGACAGGTCGACCCGCCGCACCGCCACCGTCACGAGGCACGCCCCCGAGGCCTCGATCGCCTGCCGCATCACCTCGAAGCTGGGGTACTTTCCGGTCCCCACGATGAGGCGCGAAGGGTAGCTGCGGCCGCCGATGGTGAGCGTGTCGCTCTTCACTTCTCCCCCTATCCTCCGCCGACGAACTGCACCACCTCGACGCGATCGCGGTCATGCAGCTCGACGCGGGAGTGCTCCTCCCGGCGGATCAGCCGGCCGTTCACCTCGACGGCGACGCGCCCCGGCGCCAGGCCGATCGTCTCGAGGAGGAGGAGCACCGTCGCCCCCTCGGGCGCCTCGTGGGTCGAGCCGTTCAGGCAGATGGTCAGGATGCGGACCCCGCGGCGCTCAACCGGCGGCCTCCCGGGCGGGCTTCCTGATCAATTGCTTGATCTCGGCGGTCTCCTTGCCCGCGGTCGTCTGGATGATGAGCGCTCCGGTGCCCGCCTCCAGGACCGGCAGCGAGCAGCTCAGGCTCACCTGGCCGCTGCCGTCGGTCTCGCCCTCCGCCAGGATGCGCGGCTTCGCGACGGTGCTGATGAGCTTCACCTTCACCTGCGCGCCGGCGAGGCCCTCCCCGTCGGCGGCGCGGCTGACGAGGAGGTCCATCCGCGCCGTCTGGCCCTCGACGATCCCGCCCGAGCCGATCATCTGCAGGGCGATCCTGTCCGTCGCTTGCGAGGCCAGATAGTCGAGGACCACCTCGTCGAAGCTCTTGTTCGAGATGATCCCCTCGCCGAACGGACGCTGGGGCGTCCCGTCGTACTTCCCGTCCCGGACGTCGAGGATCATCCGGTTGTGCTGCGCCTCGATCCTCTTGGCGATCTCCTTGTCGCTGATCCCCTTCGGCAGGAGGTCCGCATAGGAGGAGCGGCGCGCGGCGAGGATCTCGCCCCCCATGTAGATCAAGGTCTCGATGATCGGGTTCTGGGTCCCCCTGTCCTCGGTCTGGACGTGGTAGATGCGGCCCTGGTGCTCCACGTCCGTGTTGAAACCCGTGACCATGCGGCCATCATAGGGCAAGGCTCGAAAAGCCGTCAAGGATTCGGCCGGCCGGGAGACGCCCTGTGCTAGCATCGGCGCCGTGCGCAAGCGCCCGCCGGGGGCGGGACGCCGTCGTCAGGATCAAGATTGCTCCCTCGCAGGGCGCCACGATGACGGGCGGGCCGGTGAAACCGATGAGCCCCGAGGGGACGGCGATCGTCCTCTGCGAGGGGCTGTTCGGGACCACGGGCGGGAAGACCGCCCACGGGCTCGTGAGGCACACGGATCGCTACCGTGTCCTTGCGGTGATCGACAGCCGGTGCCCGGGCCGGGACGCCGGGGAGATCCTGGACGGCGCTCCCGCCGGCATCCCGGTCGTGAGGGATGTCGCGGAGGCGCTGCGCCTCGCGCCGGCCCGTCCGGACTTCCTGGTGGTCGGCGTCGCGACGCACGGCGGCGTCCTGCCTCAAGACTGCCGCTCCGCCATCCGCGAGGCCCTGTCATCGGGCATCAACGTCGATTCCGGGCTGCACGATCTCCTGGGCGACGACCCCGAGTTCGCGGCCCTCGCCGGGGCGAGCGGGACGCGGATCCGGGACGTCCGCCGCACCCCGCCCCGCGAGGCGATGCACGCCTTCACGGGAGAGATCCTCGAGGTGACCTCGGTCCGGCTGGCGGTGCTGGGGACCGACTCGGGGGTCGGCAAGAGGACCACCGCGGTGCGCCTGGTCCAGGGGCTCAACGCCTCGGGGGCGCGCGCCGTCCTCGTCGGCACCGGGCAGACCGCCTGGATGCAGGGGGTGCGCTACGGGCTGATTCTCGACAGCCTGGTGAACGACTTCGTCTCGGGCGAGATCGAGCACCAGGTGTGCCGGGCGTTCCGGGAGGAGAGGCCCGACGTGATCGTCGTCGAGGGCCAGGGCTGCCTCACCCACCCGGCCTACCCGGGCGGCTTCGAGATCCTGGCCGGGGCGCGCCCCGATGGGGTCGTCCTCCAGCACGCCCCCGCGCGGGCGCACTACGACGGCTTCCCCGGCTTCCCGATCGCCGGGATCGAGCGGGAGGCCGAGATCATCAGGCTCCTCCGCGGGCGCGCGCCTTTGGCCGTCACGCTCAACCCCGAGGGCCTGCCGCCCGATCAGGCGCGCGACCACGCGGCCGCCTGCCGCGAGCGCTTCGGCGTCCCCTGCTGCGACCCGCTGCGCGACGGGGTCGATCCGATCGTGCGTCACCTCCGGCGCCTGTTCCCGCAGATCCCGGGATGATCCGGGTCCTGTCGGCGGAGGCGGCCCCGGTCACCTTCCGGCTGGTCGAGGGGTACCGGATCGCCGGCCGGTCCTTCACTTCCGCCTGGAACGCCATCCTCAAGGTGACCACCTCCGACGGCAGGACCGGGTTCGGCTGCGCCGCGCCGGCGGAGGACGTGACGGGCGAGACCCCCGACAGGTGCCTGCGAGCGCTCCGGGATCGCCTGGTGCCGATCCTGCGCGAGTCGGACGCCGCCGACCCGGCCGCGGTCGCCGCCCGCGCGGCAGCTGCCGCCCCGGAGGCTCCGGCGGCGCGTGCCGCCGTGGAGATGGCGCTCCTGGACCTCGCCGGGATCCGGGCCAATGCGCCCTTGGTGCGGATCCTGGGGATGCGGCGCGGCCGGCTGCCGACCAGCATCACCATCGGGATCGCCGGGCCCGAGGAAACCCTCGCCAAGGCCAGGTCCTCCGTCGCCTCCGGCTACCGCTTCCTGAAGGTCAAGGTGGGAGATGACTGGGAGATCGACAGCCGCCGCGTCCGCCTGCTGCGCGAGTCGCTGGATCCGGGGGTCGTCCTGCGGGCCGACGGGAACCAGGGGTACACGGCGGAGGACGCGCGCCGCTTCCTCGCCGCCCTGCGCCCGGGGGACCTGGATCTCTTGGAAGAGCCGACGGCCACGGCGGACCTCGCGACGCTCCGGCCCCTCGCGGAGGCGCGCGGGATCCCCCTCATGGCCGACGAGTCGATCCGGACGGTGGACGAGGCGGCGCGGATCATCGAGGCCCGCGCCGTCCACCTGGTCAACCTCAAGCTGATGAAGTCGGGGGGGATCGCCGCCTCCGGCGCAATCGCGCGGCTGGCCGAGGGCGCCGGGATGAGGGCGATGATCGGCTGCATGGACGAATCGCGGATCGGGATCGCCGCGGCGCTGCACTGCGCCCTGGCGCTGCCGGCGGTCGACCGCGCCGACCTGGACGGGCATCTCGATCTGGCGGACGACGTGGCGCGGTATGGGGTGCGGATCGAGCGCGGCTACGTCCTGCCGGCCCTCGGCAGGCCGGGGCTCGGCGTCTCGGTGGACCTCTGAGGCGGAGCGGGGCGCCGGCCACGCGCGGACGGGATGTGCACCCCGTACGCCTTGATCTTGCGCTGCAGCGTGCGCAGTCCTATGCGCAGCGCCCTGGCGGCGTGCGTGCGGTTGCCCGCGTGGCGCGCGAGGGTGCGCCGGATCAGGTCGCGTTCCATCTCCTCCAGGGTCGTCGCTTCGCCCGGTGCGCCGCGCCGCCGCTCCGCCCTCGCCTCCCCCAGCACGCCGGCCGGCAGATCGGCGGCGCGGATCGTGGCGCCGGGGTGTGTGATCGCGGTGCTCTCCAGCACGTTCTTCAGCTCCCGCACGTTGCCCGGCCAGGAGTAGAGGCGCAGCGCGCGGATCGCCTTGTCGGTCAGCCGCATCGGCTTGAAGCCGTTGTCCCGGCGGATCTGCTCCAGGAAGGTGCGTGCCAGGTCCGGGATGTCCTCCCGCCTGTCGCGCAAGGGCGGGACACTGATGGTGATCACCTTGAGCCGGAAATAGAGGTCCTCCCGGAAGCGGCCCCTGGCGATGAGCTGCTCCAGGTCGCCGTTGGTGGCGGCCAGGACCCGCACGTCGACGCCGATCTCTCTGCCGCCCCCGACCCGCATCAGGGCGCGCTCCTCGAGGACGCGCAGGAGCTTCGCCTGGGTGCCCAGGTCCATCTCGCCGACCTCGTCCAGGAAGATCGTGCCGCCGTCGGCCAGCTCGAACTTCCCCTTGTGCCGCCCGACGGCGCCGGTGAACGCGCCGCGCTCGTGCCCGAAGAGCTCGGTCTCGATCAGGGTCGTCGGGATGGCGGCGCAGTTGATCGCGATGAAGGGCGCCTCGCGCCGCGACGAGTTGTAGTGGATCGCTTTCGCCACCAGCTCCTTGCCCACGCCGCTCTCCCCGAGAACGAGCACGGTGCTGCGCGCCGCCGCCACCTGCAGGATCTGATCGCGCACCCTGCGCATGCCCGCGGAGCGGCTCACCAGGTTGCCGAGGAAGTACCTGCGCGTCAGCTCCTTCTGGAGATCGAGAGTGCGATCGTCGAGGTGCTGCCAGGTGAGGAGCCTGCCGACACGCGCCACCACCTCGGTGCGCTCCAGGGGCTTGACGAGGTAGTCGTCGGCCCCCTCGCCCAGAGCCCGGATCGCACGCCGCACGCCTCCCGGCGCCGCCAGGATCAGGATCGACGGGATCGCCGTCTCGCGCCGGAGCCGGGCCACGACTCCGGCGGCGCCGTCCCCCGCCAGGTCGGTGTCCACCAGCGCCATGTCGAACTCCTCCCGCCCCGCCAGCTCCCGCGCTCCGGCGCCGTCGTGCGCGACGCTGACCCGCCGCCCCAGCGACCGCAGGACGGGCGGGACCTCGCTCGCAGCGGGATGGACGAGCAGGATCTGCTTGCCGGCGATGAACATGGGCGGGGTCTCCGACCCCGAGGACAGGGCCCTGAAAATATGCCACTTCGACGCATTTAAGTCAAGAGAAATCCACGCCATAGTGACGCAGCCTGGCGCCGGTCCGCGGACGCGAAGATCGACTGGCTGGCGCAGTCGCTCTCAAGCCACTCACAAGTAATTGATTTTTAAGTCACTTATGCAATCGGTCGAGGAGTCCGGCTCGCGTCGGTCGCCGCGCGGATTCCTGGCAGGGAAATTGCTCTATGAGAATGGCAAATCGGGAGGAGGCATGAAGACCAAGGGGCGCCAGGCCAGGAAGTCGACGGCAAAGAAGCAGCACAACGGCATGATCGATTTCAGCTTCGCGAACATTTCATACCAGATCGACCCGGCGCGCCGGAAGGTCTATCACCGGTGGCTCGAGGTCGAGACCGCCAAGACGTGCCTGATCATGGGCGCCTGGAACCAGTCCCAGGTGATGGCCAAGAGGGCGGTCTGAACGTTGCCTTTCAAATACCAGCCCGCGAGGGCTGAGGTATTCGCTTAGCGACCTTAGCAGGTCACCCTCAGAACAGAGCCGCTTCGGTTGTCATGAAGCGGCTCTCCTTTTTTGCGGGAAACAACGCCTTCAGTCGAGGCTCCCGAGAGCGACCGTCGGGAACGCCGGGCCGGGGCGCGCGAACAGGTACCCCTGGGCGAACCGGACGCCGATCGCCTTCAGGCAGCGGAGCTCGTCAACCGTCTCCACTCCCTCGGCGATGAGGGTGATGCCGGAGGAGGCGGAGAAGCGCGCGATCGTCGCGGTCAGGTCCTGCTTGATCGGGTGCAGGTGCATGTCCCGGATGAGGCCCATGTCGATCTTGATGAAGTCGGGCTTGATCTCCGCGATCGACTTGAGTCCCGAGTAGCCCGAGCCGACGTCATCGACGGCCAGGCGGAACCCCTGGAACTGGAAGCAGTTGAGGAGCTGGCGGAACTGCACGAAGTCGCGCACTGCCGAGTGCTCGGTCATTTCCAGGACGACCTGGGCCGCCTTCAATCCGTTTTCCTGGAGGAGCGCGGAGGTCGCCTCGGAGCGCAGGACGGGATCGTTGATCGAGTCCGGCTCCACGTTGATGAACAGCATCAGGTCGGCCGGCAGGCCCCGCGCCCCGCGGATGGCGGCCTCCCTGCAGACCTGCTCCAGCTTCCAGACCAGGTCGTTCTCGTAGGCCGCCTTGAACATCTGGTCCGGCCCCGGAAACGCCCCGCCCGTCACCCGGCTCAGGGCCTCGAAGCCGATCACCCTCTTCTCGACCAGGTCCACGACCGGCTGGTAGACCGCGTGGACGGCGCGCGTCTTCAGCACCTCCTTGAGCCGCAGGGCCGCGTCGCGCTGCTCGCGCTTGCGCTGCTGCAGGGAGTCGGTGAACGCCTCCTCCAACGCCGAGTAGACCAGCCTCTCGAAGCGCACCGAGGTGTCCTGCGCCAGGACGGTGCAGCCGACGTACAGGCCGAACTTCTCCTTCAGGTTCGACGGGAGCCTCTCGCGGACGAAGCGCTCGAGCCTCGCGGCCACCCGCTGCCGGACCTTGTCGAGATCGGTGTACGACACGCCAGCCTCGCCGCGCGGCGGCGACAGGAGGATGACGAAGGCGTTGCCGCTGATCATCACCTCCGAGATGTAGTCGTCGCGCCGCAGGGCCACCTTTTTGATCTCGGCCAGGAACGAGGCGATGTTCCTGACCAGCGATTCGTACCCTTCCCAGCCCAGGGTCTGCTCGCTCCGCTCGTTCTGCAGGACGCTGATCGACAGCAGTCCGAGCTGCTGCGACTCCTTGAGGAGGCGCCGGATCCTGCCCAGGAGCAGCGGCACGGTCGGCAGGTCGGTGAGCTCGTCGTACAGCAGGTCCGTGATGGATCCCGCGGTCCCCGCCCCGCGCAGCTCGCCGCGCGCCTTCAGGTCCTCCATGAACTTCTTCCGCCGGCTTTGCATGCCCACGTCCCGCCGTTCAGCCGTTGCTGGTGTTGTAGTAAGCCTCTTCCGTCCCGTCCGAGAAGTACTTCGGCTCCGACCGGAAAACCCTGTTCCGGCCGGCCTGCTTCGCCCGGTACAGCGCGGCGTCGGCGGCCGCGATCAGGTCCGAGCTGGTGCGGCCGTCGTCGGGGAAGGTGGCCACGCCGCCGCTCAGCGACACGGTCTTCAGTGGCTGGCTCTCCCTGTTCGGGTAGGGATGCGACGCGACCTTCTCGCGGATCCTCTCGGCCGCCACCATGGCGCCGTCCTTCGGCGACTGCGGCAGGATGACGATGAACTCCTCCCCGCCATAGCGCGCCGCCGTGTCGTCCGGCCGCACCGAGTCCCTGAGGATCTGGCCGGTGGTCTTTAAGACTTCGTCCCCCCCCTGGTGGCCCTGGGTGTCGTTGTAGTGCTTGAAGTGGTCCAGGTCGAAGATGAACAGGGAGACGGGGTAGTGGCCCTGCTCGGCCTTGAGGATCTCCACCGACAGGCGCTCCAGGAAGAACCGCTTGTTGTAGAGCCCGGTCAGCCCGTCCTGGTTCGCCGCCTCCTGGACGCGGGAGAACAGGAAGTTGTTGTACAGGGCGATGCTCCCGAGATCCCCGATCATGCTGAGCATCGTCTTCTCGTACTTGTAGTGCCGCGTGATGCCGCCCACGCTGATCACGCCCAGGGCACGCCCCTCGTGGACCATCGGCGCGCACAGCTCCGTCTGGAAGCGGAAGTGAGCCGGCACGTCGAGGCTGACCCCGGACTGGCGCATCTCCCGGATGAAGTCGTTGACGTCCATCGCCACCTTGTGCTGCGCCACCCAGCCGATGCGCCCCTCACCGATCTTCACCTGGAAGCCGATCTTCACGTCCTCCGCGAGTCCCTTCTGCTGCACCATGAACAGCGTGTTGATCCTGTCGTCCAGCAGGAACAGCAGCATCTGGGTCGGCGCGAACAGCCGCTCCGTGACCTTCATCACCAGGGGCGCGATGGCGCGCCGCTCCATGTGGGAGTTGATCTCCTTGGTGAAGTCGGGCAGGAGGAGGAAGAAGCTCTGCAGCGCGCTGTTCTCCGCCTCCAGGCGGGCGACGCTCGCCTTCAGGTCGCGCAGGACGGAGATCTGGGCTTCTTCCGGGCGGGAGGGGCCGGTCCGGACCGGGCGCCGTGTGGCGCGCCCCAGCGCCCAGCCGAGCAGGAGCGCGACCGCCGCCGCTGTGGCCCATCCCAAGGGAGGGACCACCTCCGCGGCGGCCAGGACATCCTGGATGGATTGCATGCGGCTCCGACCCCCGCTGGCCCCCACGAGCCGGGGGGACCCGTCCGGTTGCAGGCGAACGCGCGCCTGAACTTAAGGTCCCCGGAGGCTCAATTCAAGCAGCCGCGGGACCCGGAGGCCCGGGAAACCCTCGGACCCGATTGGAGATGGGGGGCCGCCGTCAATTTGACGCCCCGCCTTGACACCGCACGTCCCCCCTCCTAGAGTGGCCCGCGTCGCGCCCGCCCGGAAGCGGGAAGATCCCGGATGAGGACCCTCCTCCGTCTCGCCCCTCTGGCAGCGGCCGCCGCGCTGCTGGCCACCATCGGCTGCCGACCGCCGTCTTCCGCGCCGGCGGAACGCGTCGTGACGGACGGCCTGGGGCGGCAGGTGTTGCTGCCGCGGGAGCCTCGCCGCCTCGTGGCGCTCGCGCCGAGCGTCACCGAGGCGCTGTTCGCGCTCGGCCTGGGAGACCGCGTCGTCGGCGTCAGCGACTTCTGCGAGCCGCCGCCGTCGGCCGGGCCGATCGCGCGTGTCGGAGGGATGCTCAACCCCAGCCTCGAAGCGATCAAGGCGCTTCGCCCCGATCTCCTGGTCGCGAGCACGAGCGGCAACGACCCGTCCCTGGCCTCCCAGGCGGCGGCCCTCGCGCTCCCGCTCTACACCCTGCACACTCCCGACGTGGAAAGCACCTTGGCCGCCCTCGAAAGCCTGGGGGCGGCGCTCGGGGCCCCGGAGCGCGCGCGGCTCCTGGCGGATGGCCTGCGGCGGCGCCTCGCGGCGATCGGCTCGCGCGTGGGGGGCCTTCGGCCACCGCGCGTCCTGTTCATCGTCTGGGGCGAGCCGCTGGTGGTCCCGGGGAGAGCCTCCTTCCTCACCGACGCCCTGCGGCGGGCCGGGGGCGCCTCGATCACCGCCGGGGCGCCGGGTGCCTGGCCCGCCTTCGACCTGGAGGCGGCGGTCGCGGCGGCGCCCGAGGTCATCCTGATGACGAAGGAG
>JACQNT010000090.1 GCA_016202915.1 Acidobacteriota bacterium | reverse complement strand
TCCGGGAGATCCGCCTCGCCCTCCTGGAGGCCGACGTCAGCCTCCCGGTCGTGAAGGAGTTCACCGAGACGGTGCGCGACCGCGCCAGCCGCGAGGAGATCCTCCGGAGCCTGACGCCGGGACATCAAGTGTTGAGGGTCGTCCGGGACGAGATGATCGCGCTGCTGTCCCAGGGGAGCGAGGCATATCTGAAGCGGGCGCCGCAGGCGCCCTCCATCTACATGATGACGGGGCTGCAGGGATCGGGGAAAACCACCACCTGCGCCAAGCTGGCGCGCCTGCTGAAGGGGCAGGGGCGCTCGCCCCTCCTGGTGGCGGCCGACGTGCGCCGCCCGGCCGCGGTCGAGCAGTTGAAGATCCTGGGCGCGCAGATCGGCGTCCCCGTCGCCGCGGCGGAGCCGGGCGCGGGCGCGGCGGCGGCCTGCCAGGTCGCTCTCCAGGAGGCGCGCCAGGTGGGGCGCGACCCGGTGATCGTCGACACCGCCGGGCGGCTGCACGTGGACGAGGCGCTGATGGAGGAGCTGACGGCGCTGAAGGAGGCCCTCCGCCCGGCGGAGGTCCTGTACGTGGCGGACTCGATGACCGGGCAGGACGCGGTGCGCTCCGCGGCCGTCTTCCACGCGCGCCTCGGCCTGAGCGGCGTGATCCTCTCGAAGGCCGACGGCGACGCGCGCGGCGGCGCGGCCCTGTCGCTCCGCAAGGTGACCGGCGTTCCGATCAAGTTCGTCGGGATCGGGGAGCACCTGGAGGACCTCGAGGCGTTCCACGCGGAGCGCCTGGCGTCCCGGATCCTCGGGATGGGGGACGTGCTGACGCTTATTGAAAAAGCGGCGGCGGTGTCCTCCGCCGGGGAGAGGGAGGTGCTGGCGCGGCGGCTGAGGAGGAGCGAGCTGACGCTCACGGACCTCGCCGAGCAGCTGGACAGGGTGAGCCGCATGGGGTCGTTGCGCCAGATCCTGGAGATGCTGCCGGGCGCCGCGGCGGTCAAGGACATGCCGCTCGATGAGAGAAGCCTGGTGCGGGCCCGGGCGATCATCGGCTCGATGACTCCGGCGGAGCGGCTGCATCCCGAGGTGATCGACGGCCGCCGCAGGCTGCGCATCGCGCGCGGCAGCGGCACCACGGTCTCCGAGGTGAACCGTCTCTTGAGGCAGTTCAGGCAGATGAAGAAGATGATGAAAACCATGGCGCGCGGCGGCCCGATGTCCCGGATGGCCGGGCTGTTCGGGGACGCGCGACCTTTCCGCAGATAGGAGGCGACGAGGTGCTTGCGATACGCCTGAGCAGGGCAGGCACGAAGAACAAACCGTTTTACCACGTCGTGGTCTCGGAGTCGGCGCGCCAGACGCGCTCGCGGGTCACCGACCGGATCGGCTATTTCGATCCGCGCCGCAAGCCGGAAGTCATCAGGATCGACGTCGAGAAGGCCGACGCCTGGATGCGCAAGGGAGCGCGCCCTTCCGACACGGTCCGCCGGCTGATCGACCGCGCCCGTGGCGCGGGGGCCTGAGCGTCCGGCCGTGGGGGAGGCCCCGGACATCAAGGGCTGGGTCGAGGCGATCGCGAAGGACCTCGTCGACCGGCCGGGAGCGGTCCAGGTGACCGAGTTCCAGGAGGACGACGTCACGGTCCTGGAGCTCACGGTCGATCCGGAGGAGTTGGGCCGGGTCATCGGCCGGCAGGGACGGACCGCGCAGGCCCTGCGCGCCCTCCTCGAGGCCGCCGGCGCCCGGCAGGGGAGGTATTACGAACTTGAAATCGTCGAATAGGGGACCCGTCCCGACGCCTCCCCCCGGGGAGGAGCGGGCGGTCGTGGTCGCCACCGGCCTGCGGCTGCGCGGGGCAGCGGGCCGCCTGACGGCCAGGCTGGTGCCGCACGGCGTCGATCAGCTCCGGGGGCGCGCCTGGGTGCTGGTGGGCGACGCACGCGACGGGGGGCAGCGCTACGAGGTCGAGGAATACGCGGCCTACGACGACAAGGTGGTCCTGAAGCTCCGGGGGGTCGGGACGGCGACCCAAGCCGCGCCCCTCGTCGGAAAGGATATCTTGATGCCCTGCAACGGGTTGGTTGACCTCCCGGAGGGCAGCTACTATATTTTCGAACTGGTCGGTCTGCGGATCCGCACGCGCGACGGGCGGGCGATCGGCACCGTGCGCGACATCGTGCAGACGGGAGGGACGCCGCTCCTCGCGATCGATCCTGTCGCCGGCGCCGGCGGCGCCCGGCAGGAGATCCTGCTGCCCGCCGCGCGGTCGATCTGCACGGAGATCGACCTCGCCGGGGGAATCATCACCATCGATCCCCCGGAAGGCCTGCTGGAGCTCTATGGACTTTGACGTCGTCACCGCATTCCCGGCCATGTTCGAAGGCCCGCTGTCGCACAGCATCGTGCGCCGCGCGCGCGCGCGCGGGCTCATCCAGGTGCGCGTCCATGACCTGCGCAACTTCTCCGCCGATCCGCATCATAAGATTGATGACGCGCCGTACGGCGGCGGCGGCGGCATGGTGCTGGCGCCGGCGCCGATCTTCGCGGCCGTCGAGGCGATCCGGGAGCGCCATCCCGAGGAGTCGTCCCGCACCATCCTCTTCTGCCCCCAGGGGGCGCGCTACGACCAGGTCCAGGCCAGGCGCCTGGCGGGCTACCGGAGGGTGATCCTGATCTGCGGGCGCTACGAGGGGGTCGACGAGAGGGTGCGCCTGCACCTGGCGGACGAGGAGATCTCGATCGGAGACTACGTGCTCACCGGCGGCGAGATCCCGGCGATGGTGCTGGTCGACAGCCTGGCGCGCCTCGTGCCCGGGGCGCTGGGCGACGAGGAGGCGGCGCGCAACGACTCCTTCTCCGCCGACGGCCTGGAACACCCGCACTACACGCGGCCGGCCGACTTCCGGGGATGGAAGGTTCCCGAGATCCTGCTCTCCGGCAATCACCAGGCGATCGCCGCGTGGCGGAGGGCCCGCGCCCTGGAAGCGACGGCCCGCAAGCGACCTGATCTTCTCAAGGCGCCCCGTGCCCTTTCCGGGCCAGAGGCGCGACAGGACCATTGAGCCCGGAACGGGATCGAGGACACCATGGATTTCGTGAAGCTGATTGCAGAGAGGGAGCTGAAGATAGAGGCCCCCGCCTTCCGCGTGGGGGACTCCGTGAAGGTGCACGTCAAGGTCACGGAAGGGGAGAAGGAACGCATCCAGGTTTTTCACGGAATGGTCATCGCCATGAAGGGCGGCGGCGCGGGCAGCACCTTCACCGTGCGCAAGATCTCGGACGGGGTGGGCGTGGAGCGCATCTTCCCCCTCTACTCGCCGCTCATCGCCCGGATCGAGGTGGTGCGGCAGGGCCGCGTGCGCCGCGCCAAGCTCTACTACCTGAGGTCGCGCCGGGGGAAAGCGGCGCGCATCGAGGAGAAGACGCAGGGGTAGGAGCGCATGCGGCGCCGCGATGCCGGCTGGTCGCGCGAGAAGCGCCTCGGCGCCTCGGGGTACCGGGCGGTGGCGGGCGTGGACGAGGTGGGACGGGGCTGCCTGGCCGGTCCCGTGGTGGCGGGCGCCGTGGTCCTGGATCCGCGGCGGCCCATCCAAGGCCTGCGCGATTCGAAGCTGCTGTCGCGGTCGCGGCGCGCCCGGCTGGCGCGGCTGATCACGCGGCGCGCCCGGGCGTTCGCCCTGGGGGTCGTCGATGCGGAGGAGATCGACCGGACCGACATCCTGCGGGCCACGCTGCTCGCCATGAAACGCGCCGTCTCGGCTCTGCGGATCCGGCCCGACTACGTCCTGGTGGACGCCCTGGAGATCCCGGGGATCGCGCCCCCTCAGGAGGGGATCGTGGGCGGTGATCGTCTCTGCGCCTCCATCGCCGCCGCGTCGATCCTGGCGAAGGTCTATCGGGACGAGATGATGCGCTCGTTCCACGCCCTCTACCCGGCGTACGGATTCGACCTGCACGTGGGGTACGGCACGCCCCGCCACCTCGAGGCGTTGCGCCGTTTCGGCGCCACGCCTCTGCACCGCGTCACGTTCAGGGGCGTCCTCCCGTCGGCCGCGCCCGGCCTCTTCGCGAACGCCCGGAGCCACTGAGCCGATGCCCTTCGACCGCGCCAGGACCATCGCGAACGCCGAGAAGTTCGTGAAGTCCGGCAAGATCCCCGAGGCGATCGGCGAGTACAGGAAGCTCGCCGAGGACAACCCCCGCGACATGAACGTGGTCAACAAGCTGGGCGATCTCTGCGTCCGGGCCGGGAAGAGCCAGGACGCCATGCGCTGCTTCCTGCGCATCGCCGAGTACTACGCCAGCGACGGCTTCTTCCTCAAAGCGATCGCGATGTACAAGAAGGTGAGCAAGTTCGACCCGTCCAATATGGACTGCCTCCAGAAGCTGGCGGGCCTCTACCTGCAGCAGGGCCTGACGATCGAGGCCAAGGCGCAGTACCTCGCGGTGGCGGATCACTTCGTGAAGGCGGGGCAGGCCAGGAAAGCGATCGAGGTGTTCCCGAAAATCCTGGAGATCGAGCCCGACAACATGAAGGTCCGCGTGACCTTCGCGGATCTGCTGGCGCGGGCGGGCAGCGGGCAGGAGGCGAGCCGCGAGTTCAGGCACGTCGCCCAGGCGCTCGCCGGGAAGGGGATGCTCGACGAGGCGATCAAGGTGGCGCAGCGGGGGGTCAAGGCGGTCCCCGGAGATGCCGGCCTGATGAGCCTGGTCCTGTCGCTGACCAAGGAGGCGGAGAGGAGCCCCGGCGACATGCTCTCCGTCGTGGTGGAGATGGCCAGGGCGAATGGGGACAACCCCCGTTCCCTGGCGCTCCTGGGAGAGGCCTACCTGTGCGCGGGCAAGGCGGCCGACGCCGAAAGGGTCTTCCGCCGGCTGCAGGGCGTCGCCGAGGGCGCCCCGCCCGAGGTCGCGGCGGCCATCGGGCGCTACCACATCTCCCGCCGCAGCGCCGAGGAGGCGCTCGAGTGGATGTCGCGGGCGGCCGGACAGCTCGTGGAGGAGTCGCGCGGGCAGGAGGCGACGCCGCTTCTGGCGGAGTTCCTGCGGGCCTTCCCGGATCAGCAGGCCGGCCTCGAAAAGGCGGCGGAGATCGCCGCGCAGGCGGGCGACAAGAAGGCGCAGGTCGAGGCGTTGCAACGGCTGGCCGAGGTCCAGAGGGAGGCCGGCGGCGGACGGCCCGCTCCTGAGGCGGCGCCCCCCTCACCGCCGCGCGGGCCGGCCGGGGCCGGCCCGGACATCCAGGAGGGGGCCTTCGAGCTCGAGAGGGAGCCGGCCCTGGACGTCGAGAGCGCCGCGGAGGCGCCGGTGGGCGGGGAGATCGCGGAGGAGGCCGACGGAGACGAGGCGTACGGGTCCGGATCCAGGATCCAGGAGATGCAGGCGGCCGGCGACAGCGGCGAGCCCGAGGACGACGATTTCATCAGCGAGCACTTCACCGAGGCCGAGGTCTTCGTCAAGTACGGCCTGCTCGAGAAGGCGAAGGAGCAGTTGCTCAAGATCCTGGGGAAGTACCCGCGCCACGTCGCCTCCCACGGCAAGCTGAAGGAGCTCTACTACGAGGAAGGCGACAAGGAGAAGGCCGTCGGGGAATGCCTGACTCTGGCGGACATCATGAAGAGCCGCGGCCGCGCGGAAGAGGCCCAGGATTTCATCAACGAGGCGATTCGCATCGACCCCAACAACCCGCGGATCAAGGAGTTCACGGCGGCCGGCGCGGCCGCAGCCGGAGGCGCTCCCTCCGCTGCCGCGGGCGGGGCCGGAGCACGCCCGGGCGCCAGGGGCGCGGAGCACCCCCCTGCGGCCCCGCCGGCCCCGCCGGCGGCGCCGGCCGCGTCGCGTCCGCGTGGCGGCTCAGGCGCGCCGAGGGAGCTGGAGATCGAGGAGCCGGAAGCGCCGCCGACCGCCGGGGAAGCGGCCGGGGCCGGGCCGGGCCTCGAGATCTGCGCCGACGAGGGGGCCGCCGGAACCGAACTGGAGATCGAGATCGACATGACCGAGCAGGCGCCGGAGCCGGCGGTCTCCTCGCCATCCGCCGGCGGTCCCGCGGCGACGGCGCAGCGCGCCGGGAAGCTGCCGGAGAGGGTCGAGGAGGAGACCCCGGAGGATTTCCTGGGCGGTGCGACGCTGGGCGAGGACGGTGGCGCAGTCACCATCGAGGTAGAGGCCCCGGCCGGCCCCATCACCGGTCCGGCGCGCGACCCCGAGGCCGAGAAGCTGGGGGAGGTCGATTTCTACATCGACCAGGGGTTGCTGGAGGAGGCGCGCGCCGTGCTCTTCCAACTGCAGAAGCGGTACCCCGGAAGCCGGGAGGTAGCGCAGCGTTTCGAGCGCTCCAATCAACCGGCCTCCCAGGCGCCCGCGGCGCCGGCGGCGCCCGCCCCGGCCGAGGAGCCCGTCGGCCTGGATGTGGATGTCGAGCGCGCCTTCGGATCGAAGACGATCGCCATGCCCGCCGCGGCGAAGGACCGGCCCGTGCCGCGCGCCGCCAAGCCGAAGCCGGTCTTCCGGGTGGAGAAGCCCCGGGCGGCCGAGGCCGAAGGCGACTTCTTCGATCTTGCCTCCGAGCTCGACAAGAGCCTGGCGGAGGCGCAGGTCGCCGTCGATACCCAGGAGCAGGAAGCCCTCGAGGGGTCGGGCCACTCCATGGAGGAGATCTTCAGGGCGTTCAAGAAGGGAGTGGAGCAGCAGGTGGATTCCGAGGACTACGACACGCACTACAACCTCGGGATCGCTTACAAGGAGATGGGGCTGGTGGACGAGGCGATCGGCGAGTTCCAGCACGCCTCCAAGGATCCGGCACGGGCCGTCGAGTGCTGCGGCATCCTCGGGCTCTGCTTCAGGGAAAAGGGGATGCCCCAGCTGGCGCTGAACTGGTACCAGAAGGGCCTCGACATGCCCGGACTCGCCGGGCACGAATCGCTGGGCCTGCGCTACGACATCGCCGAGGTGCACAGGGAGCAGGGAGACTACGGCAAGGCGATCCGGATGTACACCGAAGTCTACGGCATGGACTCCACGTACCGTGACGTCGCCGCCAAAATCAAGGAAATGAAGAAGCTCCTCGGCTGATCGGACCCTTCAGCCAATCCGGGCGCGGCGGGGATCGCGGCGCCGGAAGACGCCCCACCGTGACGGCAGAATGAAGACCCCCGGCCGGGCCCGCGCGCGTCCGATGCGTCTGCCCGGGATCGATGCGGGACGGCTGGTCCGCGGTCATTACTCCGACGCCTACTTCCTCAACGCCGCGCGCATCCTCGCCCGCCTGGCGCGCTCCGGCGCCCTGCACCGCGGCGCGAGCCCGGCGTTGCGCGAGGAAGTCCGGGGCCTGGAGACGTTCCGCCCCGGCGACGCCGAGGTGGAGATGCAGTTCTTCGCGCGCCGCCGCCCGAGGTACGTCGCCGCCGGGATCGACCTCGCTCTCGGCCTGCTGAGGGACGGCGTCCGGCACGGGGCGGACGCCGGGCGCGGCCCCGCGAAGCGGCCCAATCTCCGCGTGCTGGCGATCGCGGACGGGGACCTGGCGCATCCCCTGGAGCCGGTCCTGGTGGTGCGGGGAAGGTACCGCGATTTCGCCCACCTCGAGACGCCGCTGCTCGGCGTCCTGACCCGCGCCAGCAGGGTGGCCACCAACGTCTACGAGGCCCTCCTTGCGGCCAGGGGGAAGCCGATCCTGTTCTTCCCGGCCCGGTTCGACCTGCCGCAGACCCAGGTGGTGGACGGGTACGCCTACCGGGTGGCCCTCGCTGCCCACGCGCGCGCCACCGGGACGGCCGTCGCCCCGTGCATCTCGACCGACGCCCAGGGGATGCTGTGGGGCGGCAAGGGAACGGGCACGACCGCGCACGCCTACATCCTCTGCCACCTCGGCGACACGGCGGAGGCGATGGCGGCGTTCTGCCGCCACCTGCCCCTCTCCGTCCAGAGGGTGGCCCTGGTCGACACGACCAATGACTGCGTGGGGGAGTCGGTGCGCGCGGCCAGGCGCCTTTTCGACGAGCACCTGCGGCACCTGCGGGCGGGCCGCGCGGATCTGGCGCGGCGCTTCATCCTGCACGGCGTGCGGGCCGACACCGCCGCGAGCCTGCGGGATCGGAGCGTCCCACCGTCCCGGGACCCGCGCCTGGAGCGGGGGGTGACGCCGGCCCTGGTGCGGCTCATCCGCGACGCCCTCGATCACGTCCCGTCCACCCTGGCGCTGGGGGGGCGGTGGCGGCGCGTGGCCGGGGACTACTTCCGCTCGATCCGCATCATCGCGACGGGCGGGTTCGACCCGGAGAAGATCCGCTTCTTCGAGGCGCGGCGCGCGCCGGTGGACATCTACGGAATCGGCTCCTGCTTCCTGCGGGGGCCCGCGAGCGATTTCACCGCCGACGTCGTGCGCGTGAAGATCGGATCGCGCTACGCCATCGTCGCCAAGACGGGACGCGGACCCAGGCGCAACCCGCGCCTGCGACCGGTGAGCCTGTCGTGACACGGGCCCGCCGGCGCGTGCGGGGGCTGCGCCTGCTGAGGCGCCTGCCCTCGAGAGGGCCGGGATTCCTGACACTGGAACGCTTCCTCGCGAAGAACCTTTACGCGGGCGGCGGGACGTCGCGCCCCTACCGCTTCGAGGTGCTGCACCGCCGCGGCGTCGATGCCGTCGGGATCATCCCGTTCTTTTTCGAGGGACCGCGGCGGCGGCTGATGGTGGTGTTCAAGGTGGGGTTCCGCCCCGGCCTCTATCTCAGGGCGCGGCTGCGCCCTCCGTTGCCCGATCGGAGGGCCTACACCTGGGTGCGCGAAGCGGTGGCCGGAAGCCTCGAGCCGGGCGACCGGGGCGCCCGGGGGATCGACGCGCGCGCCCGCGCCGAGCTGCTGGAGGAGACGGGCCTCAGGCCCCGGGCCGGCCGGATCGTCGGGCTGGGGTCCGGCTTCTTCCCCTCCCATGGTCAATCGACCGAGAAGGTGCACCTGCGTGCCTTCGAGGTCGTCCGGCAGCGCCGCGTCAGGCCCGTGGGGGACGGCTCGGTCAACGAGGCCGATTCCGGGACCGTCGTCATGGAAGCGGGGCGGATCCTCGAGGAGTGCCGGAAAGGCAGAATCGAAGATCCGAAGCTCGAGATCGGCGTGGCGCGGCTCTGCCGCCTGATGGACTACGCTGTGGCGGGCCGGCGGCGGCGACGCCGTCGCTGAGACCCCGCCCGGAAACCAAGTTCTGCTCTCCTGCAGGGCTTGTCCGGGTCCGAACGCCCGCAGGGACGGGGCGTCCGCTCGCGGCCGGCGCCTTACCCAGGGGGGAGCCCGCCCGGCCTCGAGCTGCCGTCACCCCGTCCGCATCCTGACGCGGCGCAAGTCCATGGAAACAAAGCCGGGGCGTCCTTTCGGCGCGGGGCCGCGTCAGAATGCCGTCCTCCCGACAGGTCGCGTCTTCCTTTGCGGGGCCGTCCTCCCGACGAGGGAACGCGGAGATTAGCTTTTATCTATCAGCGAGATAGAAGAGGCGCGTGGCCGGCTTCAAGGTCCGGAGTCCCGGCGGCACGAGGATTGCTTCTTCTGGGGTGAACGGAACGCGTGGCTCCTGCAACGCTCGAACAGGATGGATCTCGGGATGCTCGACAGGAGTTGCCCCAGCAGCCGGTTCAGAACCCCTCACCTCCCCTTTGTCCCCGTATCCCTACCCCCCTCAATCGTCAGCGAGTTCGGCGACACCGGCTGCTGGGCGTTCCTCTCCGATACGGCGGAAGAGGTGATCGATTTCATCACCGTCCCCGGCGATGCGGCGGGCGCGCAAGGGAGTTTCCGATGCTGAAGGCATGCGAACGGACGCCGGCCCGGTTCGATGTCGATCCGGCCGCACCCCCGAGCGCGAATGACGGGCGGCCATCCCACTGGGCGAGGGAAGGACGCAGGTTCGCCGACGGGGGTGATCTGATCGGCGCGCTGCGCCGCTTCCAGCAGGCCCTGAAGCTGGACATCGACTGCCGTGAAGCCTGGCTCGGGCTCTCGGACGTCTTCCTCGGGATGCGGGACGTCGAGCGCTCGGAGGCCTGCCTGGAAGTCGCGCGGCTGATCCGGCGCCGCACGGCCCCGCCGGCGATCGCCTGATCCCGCATTGACATCAGCCCCTCCCTCTGTTAGCATTCTGGCCCCATCAGATTGGCAGCAAAGGACTTTGCCGCGCCGCGCCCGACTCCCGCTCCAGGGAGGATCATGGCCGAGCCTAAGGTCTACAGGAATTTCATCGACGGCGAGTGGGTGGAGTCGTCCACCCATAAGGACTTCGAGAATCGCAATCCTGCCGATCGCAGCGAGGTGATCGGCACCTTCCAGGATTCCGGCGAAGGGGACGTCCGGGCGGCGATCGAGGCCGCGCGCAGAGCGTATCGCCGCTGGCGCCTGGTGCCGGCCCCGAAGCGCGCCGAGTACCTGTTCCGCGTCGGGGAGATCCTGGTCCGCCGCAAGGAGGAATACGCGCGCGAGATGACGCGCGAGATGGGGAAGCCGATCCGGGAGGCGCGGGGCGACGTCCAGGAGGCGATCGACGTCTGCTACCACATCGCCGGAGAGGGCCGGAGGCTGCACGGCTACACGACGCCCTCCGAGCTGCCGAACAAGGCCTGCTACTCGGTCAGGGTCCCGGTCGGCGTCTGCGGGCTGATCACCCCCTGGAATTTCCCGATGGCCATTCCTTCCTGGAAGCTGATCCCGGCGCTGGTGTGCGGGAACACGATCGTCCTCAAGCCGGCGAGCGACGCGCCGCTCTCCTCCTATCACCTCGTCAAGGTTTGCCAGGAAGTCGGCATCCCGCGGGGGGTGGTGAACTACGTCACGGGCGGAGGGGCGACCGTCGGGAACGGGCTGACCAGGAGCGAGGGCGTCGCCCTCGTGTCGTTCACCGGCTCCTCCGAGACCGGGCGGCAGGTGAACCTGGCGTGCGCCGACACCTTCAAGAGGGTCAGCCTGGAGATGGGCGGGAAGAACGCCATGATCGTCATGGACGACGCCCGCCTCGACCTGGCGGTGGAGGGGGCGCTCTGGGGATCGTTCGCCACCTCCGGCCAGCGCTGCACCGCCACCAGCCGCATCATCGTGCACAAGAAGGTCCACAAGGAGTTCGTGGACAAACTCGCGGAACGGGCCGACCGGCTCAAGGTCGGCGACGGGCTCGACGAGTCGGTGGACGTCGGCCCCCTGATCAGCGAGGCCCAGCTCAAGAAGGTGATGGAGTATGTGCAGATCGGGCGGGATGAGGGCGCCGACCCTGTCGTCGGCGGCGTCCGGCTGACCAAGAACGAGTACGGCCGCGGCTTCTTCTTCCCGCCGACGATCTTCACGGGAGTGACCCCGGGCATGCGCCTGGCCCGCGAGGAGATCTTCGGCCCGGTCGTCTGCATCCTCGCCGCCGACAGCCTGGACGACGCGCTGGAGATCGCCAACGACACGCTCTACGGACTGTCGTCCTCCATCTACACGCAGGACGTCAACAAGGCGTTCGTGGCGGTGCGGGACCTGGAGACGGGCATCGCCTACGTCAACTCATCGACCATCGGCGCCGAGACCCACCTCCCCTTCGGCGGGGTCCGGCGCAGCGGCAACGGGCACCGCGAGGGGGCGGCGCACACCTCCCTCGAGATCTTCTCGGAGTGGAAGACGGTTTACGTGGACTACTCCGGAAAGCTGCAGAAGGCCCAGATCGACACCAACTGAGGGGCGCCGGCGGCGGCGACGGCGGGACGATGCAGGTCGGGGTGCCGAAGGAGATCAAGGACAACGAGTACCGCGTCAGCATGGTGCCCGCGGGCGTCAGCGCCCTGGTGGAGGCGGGGCACGTGGTCCTCGTGCAGGACGGTGCGGGCGCCGGCAGCGGCATCGACAACCCCGCCTACCAGGCGGCCGGCGCGGTCATCGTCTCGGATGCCGCCTCCGTGTTCCGCCGCGCCGACCTGATCCTCAAGGTCAAGGAGCCCCAGGATTCGGAGATCCCCCTGCTGCGCCGGGGGCAGATCCTCTTCACCTACCTCCATCTCGCCGCCCAGCCGCGTCTCACGCGGGCCCTGCTGGACGCGGGCCTGACCGCCATCGCCTACGAGACGATCACCGGCGGCGACGGGAGTCTGCCGCTCCTGACGCCGATGAGCGAGGTGGCCGGCCGGATGTCGATCCAGGTGGGCGCATTCCATCTGCAGCGGACCCTGGGGGGCCGGGGCATCCTGATCGGCGGCGTCCCCGGCGTGCCGCCGGGGGACGTCGTGATCCTCGGCGGCGGGACGGTCGGGATCAACGCCGCGGCCATGGCCCTCGGGCTGGGGGCGCGCGTCACCGTCCTGGATCGATCCCTGGCGCGCCTGCGCTACCTGGACGAGATCTTCCGCGGCCAGGTCACGACCGTCTACTCGACCGGCGCCTACGTCGCGGAAGCGGTGCGCCGGGCCGACCTGCTCATCGGCGCCGTCCTGGTGCCGGGGGCCTCCGCCCCCAGGCTGGTGAGCCGGGAGATGGTCTCCACGATGAAGAAGGGGTCGGTCATCATCGACGTCTCCGTCGACCAGGGGGGATGCGTCGAGACGACCCGGCCGACGACGCACTCCGCTCCGACGTTCGAGGTGGACGGCGTCCTGCACTACTGCGTCTCCAACATGCCGGGCGCCGTCCCGCGCACCTCCACCTATGCGCTAAACAGCGCAACACTGCCCTTCGTGATTGCGCTCGCCGACCGGGGCTGGAAAGCCGCAATGCAGCGCGACCCGCATCTGCGCAACGGCCTGAACATTTGCCGCGGGCGCGTCACCAACCGCCAAGTCGCCGAGGCGCTCGGGCTGTCCTGGAG
>JACQNT010000089.1 GCA_016202915.1 Acidobacteriota bacterium | reverse complement strand
GAGAAATGCGAGCTCGTCGTGTGCGAGTCGAGGAGGGAGAAGAGGACGAGATCGAACCGGTCCTCGGTGTTCTGGATGTAGGCGCGGGCGTCGTCCACGACGCGCCGGACGCGGGGCGAATCGTACGGCCTCTCGAAGTGCAGGCGCTTTCCCAGGTCGAGGATCAGGGGGTCAATCTCCACGGCCACGACGCGCTCCGCGCCGTGGCGCAGGGCCGCCGCCACGTCGTTCCCCATGCCGGCCCCCAGGACCAGGACCGAAGACGGCGCCGGGTAGAAGCGGAAGGGGAGGTTGTAGGCGTTCCACTCGATGGGCACGCCCTGGAAGAAGTCGGGATGCGACGCGACGAAGCGGGGGGACAGGTCGATGACGTGCTGGTACCAGATCCCGTTCGTCTCCAGCGCGTACGCGATCGTCTCGCCGCGCGAGACGTTCGCCGCGATCGACAGCTTCTGGTACGGCGACCAGAAGACCGTCGATCGCGGGTCGTCCCGCAAGGCGATCAGAACGAGGCAGATCCCGATCCCCAGCACCGCCTCCCAGCGCAGCCTTCGCAGCGTCCCCAAAAGCGCGATCAGGAGGGCCCCGGCCACGGTGAACCAGGCGGCCGGAGGCAGATAGAGGGCGCAGAGGAACCAGTACAGCGCGATGCCCGCCAGGCTCGCCAGGACGTTGATCGAATAGCCCAGGAGGCCGCGGCGGGCGTTCTCGAGGTGCCAGCCGACCAGCTGGCCGAGAGGAATGAAGATCATGGCGAGGAGGGAGAACAGGCAGACGGTGATCAGGATCGCCCCCAGGAAGCCGGGGAGCGAGGACCACTCCAGAGCGACGCGAGGCACCCCCCAGACATGGACCTCCGTGCCGGCGCCCAGGTACAGGGGAAGATCCCGGACGACCTCGCGCAGCGCCTGCCAGGGGAGCTTCACCAGCGCGGCCAGCAGGATGAGCGGCACCACGAGCGGCGCAATGGTGACGGGTCGCCGGCTCAAATAGCACCCGAGCCCGAATCCGAGGAAGCAGGCGATCAGGACGAAGTTCTTGAGGTAGGCAAAGATGCGGATCTCGGAGGAGATCCAGCGGATCAGGAGAAACTCGAGGTAGAGGGTGAGCAGGCTGGCCAGGACGAGCGGAACGTAGGAGAAGCGGGTGTCGATCCCCGGCGAGAACTCCCATCGCTCCGCCAGGCGCCCGGGGCGCTGCGGCATGGACGTCCCGCTCGGGGCGCGGTAGAGCCTGAACAGGAGCAGGCTGGCCGCCGCGCCCGCAAACGCGACGGAGACCAGGGCCAGAAGATGGCCGGGTCTCACGCGGCCCGCCCGCGGTCAGAGATGGCCGGGGACGGGCCCGAGTCCGGGAGGTGGGGCCCGCGGCTGGTCCCGGAGCAGGGGAGGATGTAGGATCGGCTCATGAGCGGACGAGCGGCCGTGCTCGTCGTGATCGGTGCGCTGTCGATCGGCTGTGTCTCAGGCAGGACCCACGCCCCCGCGATCGAGCCTCCCGCCCGGGACGACCCCGGCTCGGCCGGGCCAATCTCCGTCCCGCCCCCGGCGGCCGAACCTGCCGACTTCAACCTGAATGTCCGTCCGATCCTGGAGGCGAATTGCCGTCCCTGTCACTTCAAGGGCGGGAAGATGTACGAGCGTCTTCCCTTCGACCGGGCGGAGACGGTCCGCTCGCTGGGCGCCGGCCTGTTCACGCGGATCAAGGATGAAGGGGAGCAGGGAGTGATCCGCGCCTTCCTCGACCGCGCCGGGGCCGGGGCGGCCCCTCCCTCTTCTCCCTAAACCGCGGTCCTCCGAGCGGTCCGGGACTGGAGACCTCGGGTCCGGCGCTCCCGCGCCCCCCGGCCGGCTACCAGTGCCAGACTTGGTCGTACGACGCGAAGAGCTTCGGCAGGCCGGCGCGCTCCACGGGCTTCAGCCCGGAGATCAGATCGCCACGCTCCAGGCCGCGCTCGGCGATGTCCTCCTCGACGATGTAGACCTCGACGCCCTTCCCGATGAGACCGGCGACGTCATCCGCGATGCGCGGCGGCTGGGTCTGCTTCTTCTCGCCGAAGGCGAGGCCGGAGGCGTCCTGGCCCTTGCACGCGTAGTTGACGGCGTTGCCGCGGAGGAGGAGGTGGAGATCTCCCCCGGAGCCCTTCATGGCGTGGGTGATCCACACCACGGTGTCATCCTGCTCCTCGAGCGTGGCGCGGTAGGCGGTTTCGACGACCTGAAGGATCTTCTTGGCCATGGGCGCTTCCTCACTTGGTCGGGATGACGAGGGTGTTGTCGGACGACTCGGCGAACTTCACCAGGTCGGCCGGGCTCCCGCGGCGCGGGCCGGGGACCCACTCCGTGGCGCCGCGCTCGTCCACGCAGAGGCCGCACTGCACCCAGTCGATTTTCGAGCCGCGCTTCTCGGCCTCCTTGAAGAGGGCCGCCACCCAGTCCTTCGGGTTCGGGTGGTCCTCCTCGCCGACGTCGCGGCCGTGGACCGCGTTGGCATGGGGGGCCTGCTTCGCGAAGGGAACGTTCACCGCCCCTTCGTAGGCGAACACGTTGACGTCAAAGCCGCGCCGCACCGCGATGTCGATGAGTCGGAGCGCGGTCGTGGTGCGCGCGTTCTCGTAGGGAGGGTCCATCAGGGCGAAGGTCAGCGTCTTCCTGTCAGCCATGGCGTCCTCCTAGTGCCACAGGGCCTTGCGGCCCTCGGCGAGCTGGTCGATCACGACGTCGAGCGGCGCCGCCTTGACGCCGGTGGCTAGGCGGTTCGCTGGGATCCCGCGCTCGCGGAGGGAGAACTCGTCCGCCAGCACCTGGATCCCCGCCGTGCTCAACGCGGACAGCGCCTTGGAGCGCGTGCTCGGGCGCGCCGGCAGGACGCCGTTCTGGACCAGGAACAGCGTCACCGTGTTCCCCTCCTTCGCCAGGCTCGAGGCCAGGTCGAAGAAATACGCGACGTCGTTCGTCTCGAACGGGTCGCGCGACTCGATGAGAAGATACTTGGACATCCGGCACCTCCAGGCAGGTGGTCGATTGAAGCCCGGGCGCCGCCGTTCCCCCGGACCGGCCGCGGGAGCGCAGCGGCGCCCCGCCCCACCGAACTGCCGCCGGCGGGACGGTGTCAGGCGGACAGAGCAGCCCCCCTCCGAAAGGATCCCTCCCGTCCACCGTGTTTTGTCCAGACTAGCCTCCGGACTCTCGACTCGTCAAGCCCGAACCTCCTTTCGGCGCCCGACGGAGGTACGCCCCGACCGCGCGATGGTGTATCTTTCCCCATCAGGCTACCGCAGGATCAAGGAGGATGACCATGGAATCACCCGCCCCTTCCCTTCCGGCGGGAGTGGAGAGCGCCGTGCGGGAGAGGTACACGCTCGGCGCGCGCACCCCGGAGAAGTCCCTCTGCTGTCCCGTGTCCTACGACCCTGGGTATCTCGAGGCCATCCCCCCGGAAG
>JACQNT010000088.1 GCA_016202915.1 Acidobacteriota bacterium | reverse complement strand
TCACCGATTTCCTGCGCCGCGGCGGCCTGGCCGCCAGTGCCTGAGGCGGGATGGGGCCCGCGTGCCGATCCTCGGTATCGATACGGCCAGCAGCCGGGGGAGCATCGCCCTCGCCCGCCCGCGGGAGATCCTGGCGTCTGCGGACCTCGCGGAGCGCGGCGCGCACGCCCGCGATCTGCTGGTCCGGATCGACGGTCTCCTCGAGACGCACGGCCTGAAGCCGCGCGACCTGGCCGGCGTCGCGGTGGCCGTGGGACCGGGATCGTTCACCGGCGTGCGGGTCGGCATGGCCACCGCCAAGGGGCTCGCCTACTCGCTGAACATCGGGCTCGCGGGGCTGTCGACCCTCGAGGCGCTCGCCCGGGCGGCGCAAGGTGGGATCCCGGGCGCGGCCTCCACCCTGTGCGCGGCGATCGAGGCGGGGCGCGGGGAGATCTACGCCACCCTGTTCCGCTGCGCGCCCGGCGGCCCGGCGCGGCTGGGGCCCGACCGATCCTGGCGCCCCGCGGATCTGATCGAAGCGCTGCCTCCGGAGGCCTCCGTCGTGGGCGACGGCCTCGAGGCGATCCGCCGGGCGGCGCGGGCCGCCGGGCGCGCGCCGGTCGCGGCGGTCGAGCCGCCCCCGCCGCTGGCCGGCGCGATCGCCCGCTGGGCCTGGAGCGTCCTCGCCCCCGGCGCGGCCTACAGGACGGGCGACCTGAGGCCCAATTACGTCCGTCCGGCGGACGCCGAGGCCGGACGGCGCCCGTACTGAAGATGAAGGCGACGCAGGCCGGGGGGCTGACGATCTCCACGATGCGGCTGGAGGACATCCCGGTCGTCATGGAGATCGAGGACCGCTCCTTCCCGACGCCGTGGAGCGAGTCCTCCTTCCGTTACGAGCTCCTGGAGAACCCTTACGCCAGCCTGTTCGTCGTGCGCCGGGCTGGGGATCCGGCGGTCGTGGCGTTTGCCTGCGTCTGGGTCGTGGACCGGGAGATGCGGATCAACAATCTGGCGGTTCACCCGCTCTGGCGCGGGCGCGGCGTGGGATGGCACCTCCTGGGCTTCCTGCTCGATTTCGCCCGGGAGGGCGGCTGCCGGGAGGTCACCCTCGAGGTGCGCCCCAGCAACCAGGCCGCCCTGCGGCTCTATCGCAAGGCCGGGCTGGTTCCGGTAGCCCTCCGCAAGCAGTATTACAGCGACACCCACGAGGACGCCATCGTGATGTCCAGGGCCCTGGAGCCGCGCCCATCGCGTTGATCCCTTGCAGACGTCGATCCGGCGTGGTAAACTTTTGGGCAAATGGGTCGGAAATCTCTCGGTCGGGTTCCGGTCAAACACCTTAAAAACCAGGAGGTTGAACGCCGATGGGGCTCATCCATGAGGACCTGAGACGGACGCTCGCGGAAAAGAACGAGGAGTTTCGCAAGCTGCTTGCCGAGCACGCCAGTTGCGAGTCCCGCCTCCAGGAGCTCCAGGGCAAGGCCGCCCTCGAGGAGAGCGAACGGGTCGAGAGCGTCAACATCAAGAAGCAGAAGCTCTACCTGAAGGACCGGATGGAGGCCATTCTCCGACAGCACCTCGACCGCCCGACCGGCGCCGGGGCGGGCCGGTAGGTCGGACTGCCGGGATCCCGGCGGCGTGACACCAGCGGGAGTGCCGTCGCGGCGCTCCGTTTCAACCGGGGGGCGGAAAGTGCCGGTGGCAGTGCAGGCGGTCCCGTTCCTGGTCTTGCTCGGCGTCCTGGGCGCCGGAGCGGGCCTCCTCTTCGGTCCATGGGGGGCGGCGCCAACCGTCCTCCTGGCCCTGTGCGTCGTCCTCTTCTTCCGCGATCCCGAGAGGGTCCCCCCGCCGGGCGAGGCGCTCGTCCTGTCGCCGGCCGACGGAAGGGTGACCGTAGTGGAGAGGGGTCCGGAGGGGGCCCGCGTGTCGATCTTCCTGTCGCTTCTGAACTGCCACATCAACCGCTCGCCGGTGTCGGGGGTCGTGCGCCGGGCGGTCCGCACCCCGGGGCGTTTCTACCCCGCCTGGCAGGGGCGCGCTTCGAGCGAGAACGAGCGCAACCGGATCGAGATCGAGACGCCTGACGGGAACTACGGGGTGACCCAGGTGGCCGGCGTCCTGGCCCGCAGGATCGTGTGCACCAAGCGGGCGGGGGACCCGGTGCGGAGGGGCGAGCGCATCGGGCTGATCCGCTTCGGGTCGCGCACCGATCTGCAGATGCCGCCGGGGGTGGAGCCCCTCGTCGCGGTGGGAGACCGGGTCCGCGGCGGGCTGACCGTCCTGGCGCGCCGCCTGGAGGCGGCGGGCCGCGCGGCGGCGGGGGGGCGGGGATGAAGGAGCGGACCCGCTTCCGGCGCGGCGCCTACCTGATCCCGAGCCTGTTCACGACGGGGAACCTGCTCTGCGGCTACATCGCCGTGGTGCGCAGCGTCCAGGGGCAGTTCGAGTGGGCGGCGATCGCGCTGTTCATCGCCGCGCTCCTGGACCGGGTCGACGGCTGGGTGGCGCGCCTGACGGGGACCAGCAGCGATTTCGGGGTGCAGTTCGATTCGCTGGCCGACGTGATCTCCTTCGGCATCGGCCCCGCCCTGCTCGCCTACATGTGGGCCCTGTCGGATCTCCCGAAGCCGTGGTCGCTCGCGCCGTTCCTCTATCTCGCCGCCGGCACCGCCCGCCTCGCCCGTTTCAACATCCAGGCCTCGGGCCAGGACAAGCGCTACTTCGTCGGCCTGCCGATCCCCGCGGCCGCCTGCGCCCTCGCCGCCTGCGTCTTCTACAGCCCGGCCCGCGTGAGCGATCCGATCGCGGGAGGCCTGGTGGCCGCCCTGATCGCCACGCTGGCCGTCCTGATGGTCAGCAAGGTGCGCTACCGGTCCTTCAAGGAGATCGACCTCAGGTCGCGCATCCGCTGGGTGATGGTGATCCTGATGGCGCTGGTCTACTTCGTGGTCGCGGCCTCCCCGCAGATCGTGGCGCTGATCCTGAGCTTCTCCTATCTCGTCTCGGGCCTGGTCCCGCGACTCGGGCGCGCGGGACGCAAGGAGCCGCGCCCCGCCCCCGCCGGAGGGTCCGATGGCCGCGCGTGAGGCCCTGCCCAGCCGGCGCCGCGCCCACATCGCCCTCTTCGACGCCACCACTCTGACCGCCAAGGGCGTGAAGGAGCAGCTCGTGGCCCGCTCCTTCCCGGCCGCGTCGGTGCGCCTGTTCACCTCCCGGAGCGATCCGGATTCCAACCTCGCCGAGTTCGCGGGCGAGGCGATGCTGGTGACCGAACCTGTTCTCGACGCCCTGGGGAGCCTGGATATCGCCTTCCTGTGCGGCACGGACCAGGAGGGGAGGCGCTACCTGGACTGGCCCGGTCGCGGCGGCTTCACGGCGATCGACCTGACCTCCGCCTCGAACGGCCGCCGGGAGATCCCGCTGGTGAACTTCGCGGTCAACCCCGAGGCGATCGCGGCCGGTCCCGGCGTCATCGCGACGCCGCGCCCGGCGGCGCAGCTTCTTTCGAGCCTGCTCGCCCCCATCCGTAGGGGCCCCGGCCTGCGGGAAGCGGTGGCGGTCGTCTTCCAGCCGGCCTCCGAGTGCGGGGACGAGGGGATCGAGGAGCTCTACCGACAGACGGTGGGCCTGCTGAATTTCCACGACGTCCCGAAGCAGGTCTTCGGGCGCCAGCTGGCGTTCAACCTCATCCCGACCTCGCTGTATGAAGAGGGCAGGATCCCCGGCGGGGTGCCCCCGGGGACCCTCGAGGAGGAGGTGCGCAAGGTGACGGGAGGCGACTACGACCTGTCCGTGCAGGTGGTCCTGGCGCCGGTGTTCCACTGCCACGCCGTGGTGGCCCGCGTCGTCCTCCCGGAAGGCCGGACCGCCCCCGACCTCCTCGCCGCGCTTCAGAAGAGCGAGGAGGTGAAGGTCGGCGGCGAGGGAGCCACGCCGGTCGAGAGGGCGGGGGAGGCGGGCCTGATGGCGGCCGGCGTGCGGCCGGCGCACCGTGATTCCTCCTTCTGGATCTGGGCCGTCGCCGACAATCTGGCGGCCGGCACGGCCCAGAACGCCGTGCGCATCGCCGAGGCGCTGCTCGCCCGCAGTCCCGGCCGGAGCGGAGGGTGAGGCGCCCCCGCCCGCGCCGCGGCGCCGCGGCGCTCCTGGCGCTCGCGTGCCTCGCGTCCGCGCCTGCGGTCGCCCAGGACCTGAAGCGGCCGGAGGAGCAGCTGGCGGCGATCTACTCGCTGAAGGTCCAGCTCGAGATCGAGCAGCGGCGGCTGGACGAGGCCCTGCAGCGCTACAGCGAGCGGGCGCGGGCCCGCGAGGAGGCGCGCCACCGCGTGGCCCGGATCTACGAGGACCTGGACGCCATGGTGGAGGGGCGCGCCGAGCCCGACCCGGAGCTCATCCTCGTCCGGGAGGAGGAGGCCCTCAGGGCCGAGCAGGAGGTCGAGGCGCTCGCCCGCATCGGTCGCCAGATTCGCGAGGACATCCGGGAGGCCCACCAGCGCATCGAGATCCTCGGCGACCGGATCGCCCGCCTGAGGAAGACCCTGCCCAGCGACACCGAGTCCCTCACCGGGATCTGGGACGTCACCTACATGCCCAGCGGCGACAAGGGGGTGTTCACGCTGCGCCAGTCGGGGACGCTCCTGGTCGGCGAGTACTCCCTCGAGGGCGGCTGGAAGGGGAGCCTGCAGGGGACGTTCGTGGACGGCAAGCTCCTGCTGCACCGGATCGACTCGAAGCTGGGCCGCTCCTCCGACCTGGAAGGGACCCTGGCGCCCGACGGCAAGACGATCCGGGGGAACTGGCAGAACTTCATCCTCTCCGGGGGCCAGCCGACGGCGGGATCCTGGATCGCGCGCAAGCGACCGGACCGGCCCGAATCGTGATCGCCCCGCCCCGCGTCAGCGCCCGGCGGGCCCGTCCCGCGGCGCCCCGGCCTCCCTCGGCCTGATTGAGAACGGCAGCGACCCGAGCTCGGCCGCGCCTCCGGAGTCGGGGTCCTGCACGACCAGCAGATAGTCGCCGGCGGCGAGATCGTCGACCGGCAGCGGCAGGGTGGCCGTGCCGTGGTCGCTGCGGCCGGGGGGGACCTCGAGCTCGCGCACCGTCCGGTCCCCCGCCCTGATCAGGAGCCGCAGCGGCGCGCCTCCTTCCCGCGCGCCCCGCGACCGGAACCCGCAGGCCAGCGGCTCCCCCTCGAGGAAGGTGGCCTTGAGCGCAGGGCCCACGCTGTAGGGTTCCGCCTCCGGCGGTGCGTCCGCGTCCGCTTTTTCCCGCAGCTCGACCCAGACGCTTTTCTCCGCCAGGGAGTAGAGCGACAGCCCCAGCACCCCTCCGGGACGCGACGCCGCGGCGGGGAACGAGGATCGGGAGGCCCCCACGGCGCCCGTGGCCGAGTCGGAGAGGACGGCGGTGATCGTCTGGCCGGAGGGGGAGAAACGCATGCGGGTGAAGATGTTCAGGCCGAGATCCCCCGGATAGGCGGCCTCGTGGTCCAGGGCGATGTGGATCGTCCGCGCCACCCGCAGGGTCTCGTGGCCGGCGACGTCGAGGGCGACCAGGCCGACCTCCAGGGTGGCGGTGGAGCGGCCTTCCCGCGGCAGGAAGAGGATCCGCCCCGGCGGGACGTGGACGACCAGGTCGGCGATCCTCTCGGTCCCCTCCTCCGGTCCCGGGACGGCGCTGAGCTCCATCTGCAGCGAGGCGTAGAGATCGGGAAGCAGGTGGGCGGCCTGCAGGACCCTGCGATGGGCCTCCGAGGGAAGGAAGCGCGTGAACCCCATGCGCCAGCGCACCCTCACGCCCCCTCCCTTCACCCGCAGCCGCACCGTGTGGTACCGCCCGTCGGGCGGCCCCTCGGGGGCGTAGCTGATGACGTAGTAGGAGCGGCTCCCCTGCTCGGCCTCCACCAGGCCCTTGAGGAGGTCGTTGGAGCTCGAGGAGACGCCGCCGGTGTTCAGCGCAAGTGATTCGAGCGAATTGCCCCGGCGGGAGTGGGCCAGCGTCTCTCCCAGTGTCCCGGCGGCCAGGCCGGCGGTCTGCACCGAGTGCATCGTCACGCCGCCCCCGGCCGCGCTCTGGACCAGCGCGTTGATCTCAAGGGAGAGGTTGTGCTTCTGGATCGCCTCCACGAGCTCCTGGGGAGTCGGCACCAGGTTCGCCCGGTCGAGGTGCTCCTGCGCCGGGTTCTCGGGGATCCCGTCCCCCAGGAAGACCACCGCCTTGTATCCCGGCCAGGCGGACAGGGAATCGACCAGGGTGGTGACGGCCCTCAGGACGTCGCGCAGGTGCCGGACCTCCAGGGCGCCGAAGCTGTCGAGGAGGGAGGCCGCCTGGCGGATGCGGATCGAGGAGTCAGCCCCGCTCCTCAGGAGAAGGCGGAGCTCCTCCGTCCGGTCGCGCGATTCGAGGACGAAGGTCGAAACCCGGCGGGGATCGCGCGCGCCGTCGTGCAGGATCCGCCGCAGCGCCTCGCGGTCGGTGGTGAAGTCGTGCAGGATCTCCAGCCTCTTGCGGTAGGCCGCCAGGGCGATCTGGTCGTCCGGCAGGAGCCCGCCGGCGAGGAACTTCTCCGCCGCCTGCCGGGCGAGCGCCAGCCCGGAGGACGCGGAGGTCTCGTCGTCGAAGAACAGGACGAACCGCCGGGGCAGGCTCCTGCCGGCCGGCACGGCCGCCGCTGCCTCCGGGGCGGGCGGGGCGCCGCCGCCCGCCGCCTCGCGGTACTCGACCGCGGCGATCGGCTTCACCGCACCGTCCACGCTGAGGACGAAATCGGACGCCTGCAGGCCCTTGATAGGACGGTCGCGCCTGTCGGTGACGTACGCCTCGATGAGCACCAGTTCCGCGGTGGCGCGCTCGAGCATCGCCCGCGGCTTTTCGTCCCGGCCGGCGGAGGCCGGGGGCGGTGCCGGCGCTCCGGGCAGGTGCGGGGCGCCCGGCCAGACGAGCGCCAGGACCACCGCCGCAACACAGGCACGCGACACCGCGCCCGCCGTGGACGATGACATCGGGGTCTCCAGACGGCCCATTATGCACCCGCGCGGCCCGCCTTTGGTATCCCCGGCTTCTGGGGGCAGCGCCTCCTTCAGCCACCTCGGCGCCTCAACCCCACAGCCGTGGAG
>JACQNT010000121.1 GCA_016202915.1 Acidobacteriota bacterium | reverse complement strand
GTGGAGGAACGCGCCTTCTCGCTGTTCTCCTACGCCCCGCAGGCGCTCGTCGTCTCCTGGGAGCAGGGCCAGATCCTCTCCGACCTGGAGGCGGTCTACATCGAGATGCACGGCAGCTTCGATCTCTCCGAGGAGTTCGGCATGCCGCCCCCCGAGGAGCTGCTCCTGCCGCGCGAGGAGCTGGAGCCGCCTGCCCGGCAGGCCCGCCTGCGCCTCTCGGAGCTGGCGCTTTTGGACGAGGCCACGGCCCGCCCACTCCGGATCCCGTGCGCCCCGCCGCGGACCTACAAGGGCAGGCTGCACGACCTGGCGGCCGATCTCAAGCAGGCCCCGCCCGGCATGACGACCCTGGTCCTCCTGGAGAGCCCCGGCCGGATCGAGAGGCTCGCGGAGGTCCTGCGCGAATACGGCCTGGCGCCGGAGCTGCTCCGGGACGACGCGCCGGCGCCGCCCGCGCCGCCGGGCGCCGCGCCGTCCGGCCTGCTGGTGGCACCGGGTCGCCTGTCACAGGGTTTCGTCCTGACGGGAATCGGCGTCCAGGTCCTGACGGAGCGCGAGACCTTCGGGGAGCACGCCGAGCGCGAGACGCGGCGGCGCAAGGTGGCGGCCTTCAGCCCCGATTTCCGGGACCTCAAGGTGGGGGACCTGGTGGTGCACGTGGATCACGGCATCGGGCGCTACGCCGGCATCTCCCGGGTGGGGGAGGACGGCTCCACCCGCGACTTCATGCTCCTCACCTACGAGGGCGGGGACAGGCTGTACGTGCCGATCGACCGGCTGGACCTGGTGCAGAGGTACTCGGGGGTCGCCGGCCAGAGGGCGCGGCTCGACAGGCTCGGGGGGACCGGCTGGGAGAGGACCAAGAAGAAGGTCCGCCGGGCGATGCGCGAGATGGCCGCGGATCTGCTGCAGCTCTACGCCGCCCGCCGTGCGGCGCGGGGCCACGCGTTCTCGGCGGACGGAGCGTGGCACGGGGAGTTCGATGACGCATTCGCCTACGAGGAGACCTCCGACCAGGAGAGGGCGATCCGCGAGGTGAAGCGGGACATGGAGCGGGACGACCCGATGGACCGGCTGATCTGCGGGGACGTCGGCTTCGGCAAGACGGAGGTCGCGATGCGCGCCGCCTTCAAGGCGGTGATGGACGGGAAGCAGGTCGCGGTCCTCTGCCCCACCACCGTCCTCGCGTTCCAGCACCTCAACACGTTCCGCGAGCGCTTCTCGTCCTGGCCCGTGACCATCGAGATGATCTCGCGCTTCCGCCCGCCGCGCGCGCAAAAAGCCATCCTGAAGGCGGTCGTGGAGGGGAAGGTAGACGTGTTGATCGGCACGCACCGCCTGCTCTCGAAGGACGTGCGGTTCCGCGACCTGGGGCTCCTGGTCGTGGACGAGGAGCAGCGCTTCGGGGTGGCCCACAAGGAGGCCATCAAGGGGATGAAGAAGGACGTGGACGTCCTGACGCTGACGGCCACGCCGATCCCGCGCACCCTGCAGATGTCGCTCGCGGGGATCCGCGACATGTCGGTCATCGAGACGCCCCCCGAGAACCGCCTGTCGATCCAGACGTCGATCGTGCCCTTCCGCGAGGGGGTGATCGCTGCGGCCGTCCGCCACGAGTTGCAGCGCGGCGGCCAGGTGTACGTCGTCCACAATCGGGTCGAGTCGATCGCCTCGATGGGCAGGCTCGTCCAGAGACTGGTGCCCGAGGCGCGCCTGGCGGTCGCCCACGGGCAGATGAGCGAGGGGATGCTGGAGCGGACGATGCTCGGCTTCCTGGGAGGGGAGTTCGACGTCCTGCTCGCGACCACGATCATCGAGAACGGACTGGACATCCCGCGGGTCAACACGATCGTCGTGAACCGCGCCGACCGGTTCGGCCTGGCCCAGCTCTACCAGTTGCGGGGGAGGGTGGGCCGGTCCGACCGCAGGGCCTACGCCTATCTGCTCGTCCCGGCCCGAAGCGCCCTCACGCCGGTCGCCCGGCGCCGGCTGAAGACCCTGCAGGAGTTCTCGGACCTGGGGTCGGGGTTCCGCATCGCGGCGATGGACCTCGAGATCCGCGGCGCGGGGAACCTCCTCGGCGCCGAGCAGAGCGGCCATATCGCGGCGGTCGGGTTCGAGATGTACTGCCGGCTCCTGGAGGCCGCCGTGAGGGAGCTGAAGGGAGAGCCGGCCCGTCCGGAAGCGAAGACGCAGATCAACCTGGGCGTGGACATCCGGATCCCGGAGGACTACATCCCCGACTTCAACGAGAGGCTGGTCCTCTACAAGAAGATATCGTCCGCCGCCGACGATGACGAGCTGGCCCGCCTGCGCGAGCAGACCGCCGACCTGTACGGCGCGCTCCCGCGGCAGGCCGGCCGCCTTCTGGCCCTGGCGGCCCTGCGCCTCCAGGCCGACAGGCTGAGGATCCGCGCCATCGATTACGCCGGGGGCCGCGTCCAGGTGCGCTTCGCGGAGGACTCGCCGGTCAGCCCGGACCTCCTGGTGGCGCTGGCCTCGGGCCGGCCCGGCCTGAGCCTCACGCCGGGGGGCGTCCTCAAGATCGACCTGGGAGATACGCCGCGGGACGAGACGGCCGCGGCGCTACGGATCGAGGCCGTCAGCGGCATCTTGCGGGCCCTCGGAGCGTGTGATAGCATCACCACCTCGTCGCAGCCCTCCGCAGTCGGGCCATCCAACGGAGACAGGTGAGCACCAAGCGGCATCCCGCGATCGACAGGTGGATCGCCTGCGGCCTGCCCCTGCGCCGGCTCCTGGCCCCGACGCTGGCCCTGGCGCTCCTGGCCTGCGCCCGCGGGGAGAAAGACCAGGCCGCGGCCCCTCCCCCGGCCCCCGACCAGGGTCGCGTCGTCGCGACGATCGGCGGCGAGCCGGTCCCGTACGCCAGCTTCGAGCGCTATCTCGCGGACAACGCCGGGGACGATACGATCGAGGGGGAGCAGGAGGACACGATCAAGAGCCGGCTGCTCGACCAGTTCCTGGAGGAGCGCCTCCTGTTGCGGGCGGCGGGCGGCCTGAAGATCTCCGTCTCCGACGCGGAGATCGACGCCTACCTCCGGGACATCGGCGTCAGCGAGGGGGAGACCGAAGCGGCGGGAGGGGAAGGGAAGGAGGCCTTCCGGGAGAAAGTGCGGCAGAGCCTCGTGTACCAGAAGGTCAAGGACGAGACGGTCCTGAGCAAAGTCCAGGTGACGGCGGGTGAAGTGGAGGACTATTTCCGGAAACAGCCCGATCAGTTCCGCTCCCCCCGCGCGGTTGTCCTGCGCCAGATCCTGATCGATGATAGGAGCCTGGCCGACCGGCTGAGAGGCACGCTGGCCTCCGACCCGTCCCGCTTCGAGGAGCAGGCGCGGGAGCACTCGGTGGCCCCCGATCGCGGGCAGGCGAGGATGTACACCGAGGAGGAGCTGCCGGTGGAGCTGCGCGAGCCGCTGTTCGCCCTGCAGCAGGGCCAGGTCAGCCCGGTCCTGGAGCACGCGCAGCGCTACCTCCTCTTCCAGCTGGTCCGGAAGATCGAGGCGCAGGAACAGAACCTGGCCGACGTCAAGCGCCGCATCCAGATGGAGCTCTTCCAGAAGAAGGGGGAGCAGGCGCTCGAGCGCTTCATCGCCGACCTCAAGAAAGAGATGGAGATCCGTGTCAACCGCTCCGCCCTGCCCTTCGGCTACTCCGGGGACTACCGCAACTGATCCCGGGCCGGGCCCGGCGCCGCGGCGCCGGCTCTCCCCGCGCCACGCCGTCCTCTTCGTCAGCGCGCTCTTGCTCGCCGCGCCGCCCCACGGGGCCCGCGCCGCCATCGTCGAGGAGATCGTCGCCAGGGTGAACAGCCGGATCATCAGCAAGAGCGAGTTCGAGGAGCGCGGCGAGTACATCCTCCGGCAGGTTTACCAGGAGTACTCGGGCGAGGAGCTCGACCGGCAGCTCAAGGAGGCGCAGGACAGCCTCCTGGCGAACATGATCACCGAGGCCCTCCTCCTCGAGCGGGCGGAGAGCCTCCTCGACCTCGACAAGGTGCGCCGGAACCTGGTGGACGATTTCCGCAAGCAGCAGAACATCCCCAACGAGGAAGAGCTCGCGCGGCTGCTGAAGGAGCAGGGGATGACGCGCAAGGACCTGGAGGAGCAGCTCGTCCGGCTGGCCGTCCCGCAGGAGATCATCAACTACGAGGTGAGGCGGAAGATCAGCGTGAGCGACAGGGAGATCCAGGAGTACTACGCGCAGCATGCCAGGGATTGGGAGAGCGCGCCCACGG